>JACRMR010000024.1 GCA_016214895.1 candidate division KSB1 bacterium | reverse complement strand
CTGATCCAGGCAGGCTTCTTCCGATCCGAAACGCTCTTGCCATTCCAGCAAGGTTACACTTTCCGTTTTCATGATTCCCTCCTGTCCGTCGCCACCTGCAAGGTTGGACTGGTCAAGCGGGGCTTTGTTCAGAGGCATATTCGATAATTCCAGCGATGCCGCTAATTGTACTGTGTTATAAAACATGCCATTATCGCAACATCTTCAAGCAACCGAGGAGGTGGGTCATGGGTAACAGCCTGGAATCACGCTTTGAACGCTACAGCGATGTGATGGTCGAGGCTCTGGGGCATATGGATCGGGCCACGCCGGCGCGCTGGTATCTGCGCGGGCTGATGTTGCCGGGACAGCGCAAGAGCGTCGAGCCGATGGCGGCGCGGGTGCACCCGCAGGATGTGCGCCAGGCGCACCAATCGATGCACCATCTGGTGGCCGACTCGGAATGGAACGATACGGGGCTGCTCGCCGCCGTGGCGCGCGAGGTGGTGCCTGAGCTGTGCGACGAAGGGCGGGCAGCTTGCTTCTGGATTATTGATGACACGGGCTGTCGCAAGTTCGGCAAACATTCGGTCGGTGTGGCGCGCCAATACTGCGGCCAATTGGGCAAGACGGACAACTGCCAGGTGGCGGTAAGCCTGTCGCTGGCTACTGCCGATGGCAGTTTGCCGTTGGGCTACCGGCTGTACCTGCCGCGCGAGTGGGCCGAAGACAGGCCGCGATGCGGGCGTGCGGGCGTGCCGGAAGGGATTGCTTTTGCGACCAAGGGCGAAATCGCGTGGGGGCAGATCGAGGCGGCGCGCATCGCCGGGATTCCTCGCGGCACGGCGCTCATGGATGCGGGCTATGGCGACGAAGCGGCGTTGCGTGACCGGCTGTCGGCAAACAGTTTGCCTTATGCGGTCGGAGTGCGGCCAGGCACTGCGGTCTGGTGTTCCGAGAAACTTCTGGCCGGGCATGAACATCAACCCGCACCCGCGTCGGCCAGGGCGGGACGCGGGCGGGCCCGCACACGGGTATTGCGCGATGGAGCGCACCGGCCAATCGGCGTGCGGGAACTCGCGCAGGCGCTGCCGGCCACCCGCTATCGCACACTGACTTGGCGCGAAGGCACCAACGCCCCGCTCTCCTCGCGCTTCGCGCGGGTGCGAGTGCGCGCGGCACAGGCGGATCGCCCCCGCGAAGAAGAATGGCTGCTCATCGAATAATGTAATGGACGCCCGCTTTCCGGAACGGCATCGATGTGCCAAAGTGGAACATTACTTAACCACCAAAGGAAGGGGCATCCGAAATGAAGATTACTACGATAGGCATCGATTTGGCAAAGAACCTTTTTCAAAT
>JACRMR010000023.1 GCA_016214895.1 candidate division KSB1 bacterium | reverse complement strand
CGTGAGTACGTCCTGAACAACCGCCTGCCTGAACTCGGGACTAAAGACCCGCTTCGACCTCGACATCATGGACTCCTTCTGCTGCTCCCCCTCAATCTAACCATCTATAGCATCACTGTCCAGCCCACGGGGTGCACCTCAAACAGTCCCTTTTCGTTTCCGGATCTAGTTCCAGGTCCAGGATATCGCATAATGGTTTGGCTCAATGACGGCACCGGAATCGACATAGGAGATCCATTTACGATTCAGCCCGCCGTGGGCAATTGTGCTCTGAATGTTATCGGACCCGGCTGGGGCGACGAATGGCGTGCGGCTCCCTTTGCAGAAGCATGGTTTGAATGGAGCTATTCCGGAAACTGCACGGGAACAATCTCGGCAGATCTCTATAAGCATGGTTCGCCGGTTCGCAATATGGCCACAGGGCTTCCGGTCACCGATCTTTCATACGCTTGGGAAGTCACATCGGACATCCGTCCGGATTGGGGTTACCAGATACTGATAAAGAGCGATGCGGACTCGAATATCCGAGATCTTGGTGCGCCGTTCACCGTCATGCCGCCCTATGGTAATTGTGCTTTGAATGTGGTGGGACCCGGCTGGGGGGATGAGTGGCGAGTTGATTGGACTGGCGAAGTGGTCGAATGGGGCTACTCCGGCAATTGCTCGGGTACCGTCCGGGTGGATCTCTACAGAAACGGTAACCTGGTCAGAAACATCAATCCTGGCGTAAACGTCGCGAATCGAACCTGCACGTGGGATGTGCCTGATGACGTGACGCCTGGCTATGGTTATCAGATCTTCGTCTACTACGCGAACAACGATTCCATTTGCAGCATGGGCGCTCCATTCTACATGGCACCGCCCCTTGCCATTTGTGCCCTAAGCGTCATCGGCCCGGGCTATGGTGATGAGTGGCGCGTGGGTTACTTGAATGAGACGGTGGAATGGGCTTTCACCGGCGATTGTGTCGGCCAAGTGGATGTCGAACTAAGGCGTGCAGGATCATTCATACTGGCACTGGGCACTTATCCGGTAACTGATCTGCAATGTTCGATTGACTTGCCCATGAACGGTCTTGAACCCGGCTATGGATATGAGATCTTTCTGCGGCACGCTACCGTTCCCCGTATTACTGCACACGGCAATCCCTTCAACATGATGCCGATGGAAGGTGGATGCGAAGTGCTGGTGACGGACCCAGGATATGGCGACGCTCTGCGAATCGGCCAAATGGACACAATTCGCTGGACATATTCTGGTTCCTGCACTGGCACCATTCGCCTCGATTTGTACCGGAATGGTGGCTTTGACCGGAGTATTGCGGAGTCTGTCCCGGTATCGACCCTATCGTACGCCTGGCAGGTCCCGAATGACCTTAGCTCTGGCGTTGGCTACTCTGTTCGTCTTCGCGGAACCGGAGACCTATTACTGACCGAACGAACTGTTAGCAACATGAGCGAGCCTTGTGTTGTTCAGGGAGGAGCAGGAAGCTGCATTATTACGACAACATCGCCCGGAGTAGGAACTATTTGGCAGACAGGCCAGAGTGTAAACATCGAATGGAATCTCGAGGGTTCCTGTTCGGGCGATGCGCGCATCGATCTTCTCCGTGGTGGCGGCCTCGTGTACGCCATTGCTCAGTCAGTTAGTCTCACTGGCCAGCAGTTTCAGTGGACTGTTCCGCAACACTTGGTCTCCTCCTCGGAATACCAGGTGCGAGTCCAGAGCACATCCAATCCAAGTTTCGTTAGCATTTCGCAGACTTTTCAATTGCAGCAAACGGTGGACGTTCCTAATGAAGCTGCAGGGGGCGTCCCTGATGAGTATTCTCTTGAGCAGAACTTCCCGAACCCTTTCAATCCATCCACCACGATTCGCTTCGGTGTTCCAATGGCATCGGAAGTTATTATCGAGGTGTTTGATGTTCTGGGACGCAAGGTGGAGACTCTTAGAAATGGGCTGGTGCAGCCTGGTGTCTACAGTGTGGTTTGGAATTGCTCCACATGCTCTTCAGGTTTGTACTTCGTTCAAATGCAGACCCGCGACAAAGTCGCTCTGAAGAAGATGTTACTGCTGAATTGACCGGTCCGCTGCAACAGCCAAGGATTCGGGCACGATGATCCACGAGCACCCGCAATTGATGGTTTCCCCTGGTGTACCGGAAGGATCGCGTGGGTACATCAGTTTGATCCTGCCGTCGTACAGCTTGAACGGCTCAGTCACCGGAACCTGCTGGCCGTCAATCCGCTGATGTTCTTCGCGGCGACCCGGACGGAACGGCCCTGAGACCCATTGCTTCAGTAGTTTCTGCGGACTTTCTACCAGGGCTGCAAGCGACTGAACCTGCGTGTCGAGCGCAATCGAGTACACCCGCGAAACCTCCGTGCGCACGATCCGCTCTGCTTGATAGCTCACCCCCTGTTGCCCTGCGCGACCCAGCAGCGTGTCAAGTTCCTGCATAGTTTTGTAAGGTGTCAAACTACCCAGCACACCGCGAGACAACACACCGTTGACCTTGGGAAGCAAATCAGCCGAGATGGATTCAATCAGGTCTGCGCTGTAACCTGTCGCAATGCTGAGCAGCTCCGGGGTAGGGGAAAGGAACGCGCCTTCAATGCCCAGCCATGCGTTCACTTCTGGTATCGGCGCATGCCAATAGCGCGATGGCCCGTTCGAATTGTTGGCGGGTTTTGCTGGGGCGATTTCCGTTCAATTCTACCGTCATTCTACCAGAAATAGCAACTTCAATATTAACAAGAGTCGAAAGTAAGTTCCCAAGCTGGAGGTTGCGGGTTCGACTCCCGTCATCCGCTCCATTTTTCGACAAATCCCCGCCGAAATCGGCGGGGATTTACGCTCCTAAGCTTTTCCGAGTGCCCAAATGTTCAGGCGCGACCTATCGAAAAGCCCCGCTGGTCACGGGGCTCGGACTTCGTGCTGGAGGCGGGACTCGAACCCGCACGTCCCGGAGGACACTAGTACCTGAAACTAGCGAGTCTACCAATTCCACCACTCCAGCCAAACAGGCCCCTAATTTACGGTAATTCCCGGCCTTTGTCAAGCCTGCCGCCCGGCCGCTGCTTGCGTTTCGGACCGAAATTGATTATTTTTATTGCTCATGCCTGAAAAGGAGCCGGAACACGTCGTCGCCAAGAACCGCAAGGCTTGGCACGACTACCACATTCTTCAACGTTATGAGGCCGGAATTGTCCTCCTCGGTACCGAAGTCAAGTCGGTCCGCGCCGGACACATTGGCCTCCGCGACTCCTATGCTGCCTTCGAAAACGGCGAGCTGTTCCTGTTCAATCTCTCCATCAGCTCCTACAAAGACCGCGGCTACACCGAGCATGACGAGCGCCGTCGCCGGAAGCTGCTCCTGCACGCCGATGAGCTGCGCAAACTCCGCCGCCAGATCGATGAGAAAGGCAATACGCTGATTCCGCTCCAGCTCTACTTCAAGGGCCGGGTCCTGAAGGCCGAGATCGCCGTCGCGCGCGGCAAGAAAGAATATGACAAGCGCGAGCAGAAAGAAAAGGCGATGATGGCCCGCGAATTGAAACGTGAACTCAAGAATCGCAGATAGTGCCTTGAATTTCCCGCCGCTGAACGAACAAATGGACCTGATCCGCCTCGGAGCTGAAGAAATCATCTCTGAGGAAGAACTCGCCCGCAAACTTGAGCGTTCACTGAAATCCGCGAAGCCCTTGATCATCAAAGAGGGCTTCGACCCCACCGCTCCCGATCTGCACATCGGTCACGCCGTCCAACTCCGCAAGCTGAAACACTTCCAGGACCTCGGCCATCAGGTCGTGTTCCTGATCGGCGATTTCACCGGCCGTGTCGGCGATCCCACCGGCCGCTCCAAGACCCGTCCGCCCATGACCGCGGAAGACGTCGAGCGTAACGCCGTGACCTATCGCGAGCAGGTCTTCAAGATCCTCGACCCGCTTAAGACACAAGTTCGGTTCAATTCCGAGTGGCTGGGTACGCTCACTCCCTATGATCTGATCTCGCTCACTTCGCACTATACCGTCGCCCGCATGCTGGAGCGCGATGATTTTACCAAGCGCTTCAAGGCTAATCAGCCGATTAGCATCCTCGAATTCATGTATCCGCTCTTGCAAGGCTACGATTCCGTCGCGCTGCGCTCGGATGTGGAACTGGGCGGCACGGATCAGAAATTCAACTTGCTGCTGGGCCGTACCTTGCAAGAACACTATGGGATCGAGCCGCAGGTCTGCCTGATGATGCCGCTCCTGCCGGGCACCGATGGCGTCGAGAAGATGTCCAAGTCCCTGAATAACTACATCGGCATCAACGAGACTCCCCAGAATATTTACGGCAAGACCCTGTCCATCCCGGACAACATGATCATCGCCTACTACACGCTCGCCAGCGGCCTGCTGCCGCGGGAAATCCGTGAAATCCAGGTCGGGATGGAATCCGGTCGCGTCAATCCCCGCGACCCCAAACGCCGGCTCGCGCGCCGTCTGGTCGAACTCTACCACAGCACCACCGCGGCAATGACCGCCGAGGAGGAGTTCGACCGGCTCTTCGTCAAGAAGGACATTCCGGACGAAATCTCCGACTTCACCGTCGCCGCCGACGACGACTTACTGCTCGCGAAGCTGATCGTGGACTCCGGCGGTGCCAAGACCAACTCCGAAGCCAAGCGCTTGATCGAAGCCGGGGGCGTGCAACTCGATCAGCACAAAGTCAGTGACCCGCTCCAGAAGATTCAGCTCACGTCGCCGGTGATTCTCAAGGTCGGCAAACGCTTCTTCGTCCGCCTGATCCCCAAAGCATAGTTGCGCGCTTCGCTGAATCGCTACGGCGGGTAAGCGCATGTGACCTCACGAAATCCCGATTCCGCGACTTCCGATACCCGGCTCCGTCTCCCGGGCCGTCACGTCTTCATCTTCAATTCCTTATTACAGGTTAAGGTCGTTCCGATGAAACCAAATTCCATTCTGCGTTCCGTGATACCGCTCGCGCTCTGCGCGGCCCTGCTCGGCATGGCCGGCTGCAAAGGAAAGAAAGCGGAGAGCCAATGGCCGTCCGAGACCCGCGATGCCTTCGGCACCAAGATCACGATCACCGTGTTTGATCCGAATCAGAAGCCGGAGATGCTCAAGCGGATTTACGACGAAGTATATCCCGTCCTGACTCAGTTTGAAGCAAAGTCTTTTAAGCCCGGTCCGGACAATCAGGTGCTCGGAATCTCCAAAGGGGCCGGTGAACAATCGATCCCCGTCGATCCGGCGACCTTCGACTTCCTGATGAAGGCGATGCGCTTCTACGACTATGGCGGTCAGGCGTTCGACATTCGCTACGGACCGATGTTGGATGCGTGGGGCTTCGACACTAAACCCCGCGTTCCCGCCAAAGCGGAACTCGACAGTCTGCAATCCTACGTCGCCCAAGGCGGAATGTTCGTGGCAGGCACGTCAATCCTGCTGGCCAAACCGGGCATGCGCTTCGACGCCCGCGAAATCGCGCTCGGTTACGCGCTCGATCTGGCCGCAAAACGCATTGCTGAAATCGGCATCCGCAGTGCCGCCATTTCTACTCCGAGTACCTGGCGGTTCATCGGCGATCCGCCGGACCCCAAGGGCTTCCCCGCCAAGATCCGAAATCCGCTCCAGGCCGACTCGTCCTGGGCCACGGTTTTCGCGCCCGTCGGCGGATTGGCGGTCAAGAGCGCATCCGACGGCGCCTTCTCCAGCGGCGGCCAGGCGTATCACCGCATTCTCGATCCCCGCACCGGCATGCCCGCGAATCGACTCGCGGCCGCGATCGTGCAGTCGCCGGATGCGATTACCGCGCAAGCCATGGCCTATGCCCTGATGGTCAGCGGAAGTGTGGACAGTTGTGACGCCAACGGTAAGACCGCGGTCGGGGGCGCCGTGCTCGTCAAGAACGCGGGCGGTAAGTTGAGCGAAATCAAGTCCGGTTCGCTCGCGAACAGTTTCGATCTTGCTCGTTGATGAGGAACAGTCGCGCGAGGCGATCCTCGTGCTGCGCTTCTCTTCGCTCGGCGACATCCTTTTGACCGCTCCCGCGATCCGCGCGCTCCATCGTCGGTTTCCGGACGCGCGGATCGACCTGCTGGTGGCCGAAGAATTCCGCGACGCCGCCGAGTTGATTCCGGGAGTGGATAGCATTCTCACCTTCGACCGCCGCGCCGGATTCGCCGAACTGCTCCGCATCCGCGCGGACATCTCCCGACAATATGCAATCCTGGTGGACTTGCAGAACAGCCTGCGCTCAGCGTTCCTCCGGCTGCTTGCATTCCCCACCATCTGGGTCAAAGCGCGCCGCTTCCGCGTCCACCGTTGGCTCTTGATCCGCACCAAGCATGTGTTCTATTCGCGTGTCTTGCCGGTGCCTGATCGCTACCTGAGTGCACTCGAGACCTTCGGTATTACGGATGACGGCCGCGGGCTCGAACTGCGGCGACAGCTGGGTGGGGGAGAGGCTCCCATCGCCGACAAGTCCGTGGTGCTCTGCCCCGGGGCCAAACACTTTACCAAGCGCTGGCCCGCTGAGCGTTGGATCGAACTCGGACGGAGATTGCGCTCCTTGAATTTCGCCGTCACGCTGATCGGTTCTGAATCCGAACGCGCGACCATCCAACAACTCTCGACTCAAATTCCGGATGCACGAGTCTGTGTGGGCGTCCCCTTCAAACGCGTCGCGGCCACGATGCAGAACGCAGACTGCGTGGTCTCCAATGACTCCGGCCTGATGCACCTTGCCACCGGTCTCGACGTCCCCGTGGTCGCGCTGTTCGGACCCACCGTGGACTGGTTCGGCTTCTTCCCCTACCGCGCGCGCGCCGAAGTGATTCAGAACTCCTTGCCCTGCCGCCCCTGTTCGGCCTTCGGCGGTCCGAGCTGTCCGAAACGTCACTTCCGTTGTATGCTGGATACGCAGGCCGACCGCGTCGCCGATGCCGTCGTGCGCTCCGTGGCTCCGTTTGCGACGTCGGCGCATTGAGACACTCCGTGGTTCAAACCATTTACCAACATCTCATCCTCCCGGGCCTGCTGGGAGGATTTTACGCGCTCGCACCCTTCGCTCCGAAGATCCGCGCCGGGCTGGAAGGCCGCAAGGGTCTGCTCGATCGCGTCCGCGAATTTCGGCAGCGGCAATCCGGCGACTTGCTGCTCTTTCACTGCGCTTCCGCCGGCGAATTTGAGGCACTCAAACCGCTCGCCGCGCGCTTCGAAAACAGCGGCTTTCAACTCGCCGTCAGCTACTTCTCGCCTTCCGCCCGAAAACCGGCCGCAGGCTTCGCCGGATTCCACTTCTCCGACTTCAGCCCGGTCGATTCCGTTCGCGAGGTGGCGGAATACCTCGATGTCCTGGCCCCCCGCCTGATTGCGATTACCAAGCACGATGTCTGGCCCAATCTGGTCTGGCAAGCCCGTGACCGTGAAATCCCCACGTTTCTCGTCAACGGAAATTTTCATCCCGGTTCCATGAAACGCTGGCCGCTCTCCCGCGGCTTCCATCGCACGATCTACGCGGCGCTCTCCGGAATCCTGACCGTGTCCGCCGAAGATGCCGAGCGTGCGCGACGCATCGCCGGCGACGCGGTCAAAGTCATCGTAGCCGGCGATTCGCGGTTCGATCGGGTGCTGGAACGTGCCCGCCAACCGGTCTCGTTACCCGCTTCCGTAACCGATCCCTGCCGGGATCGTATGGTACTGGTCGCCGGTAGCACGCACGACCGCGATGAGCGGCTGTTGTTTGCGGTCTTCCGTGATTTGCGCCACGCGTTTCCCGACCTCATGCTGATGGTCGTCCCGCATGATCCGTCTGCACAAGCGGCGTTGCGCGTGAATCGAACGGCCGCCAACCTGGGCCTCGTCGTGCGCAATATCGACGCACCGGCTGCCCGTGACGAATCGATTCTGCTCGTAAACCAGACCGGCATGCTCGTCGATCTCTATCGTCTGGGAAGAATCGCCTACGTCGGCGGCGCGTTCGGCAAGGGGGTGCACAGCATTCTCGAACCCATGGCCGCGGGCCTGCCCGTGCTGAGCGGGCCTCACATCGGAGTCTCCCATGAAGCGCGGATCAGCCGCAACTCCGGCATCCTGCGTGTGATCACGAATGCGGATCAACTGACCGCGGTGTTGTCGCAATGGCTGAGCAATCGCAACGGGCTCGAGGCGCTGCGACGCGATGCGCGCGAGTTCGTCGAACAAAACTGCGGAGCCGCCGACCGCATCGCGGATTTCCTCAGCGGAGCCATTCGTGTCGCAGCTCCGCGTTAGCCGCCTATCCTTTGCCTATCGCGATTCGGCGGACTTGATCGGCGACGTCAACTTGTTCGTGAACACCGGCGAGACCGTCGCCCTGATCGGTCCCAATGGCGCCGGAAAAACTACGCTGCTCCGGTTGATCGCGGGGCTGCTCGCGCCCGTGGCCGGTGACATTTCCGTCGATGCTTCGTCCGCGCTCGCCGCGCGGAATTCGATCGGCGTGATCCTGCAGAATCCGGATCACCAGATGCTCGCTGATACCGTCGAAAATGAGCTGGCGCTCGGTCTCGAATTCCGCGGCGTGCCGTCCGCTGAAATTCAGACCCGCGTCGAGACCGCCTTACGACAATTCAACCTCGCTGACCTCCGCATGCGGCAGCCCCAGCGGCTCTCCGGCGGCCAGAAACAGCGCGTGGCGCTTGCCGCGATCATGATTTCGAACCCGGCCTTCTTGCTGCTGGACGAACCCGACTCCTTCCTCGATGCGCCTTCCCGCGCGAGCTTTCGCGCGGCGCTCGAACAAGTCCGGCCCCGCACCGGCTGCCTCTGGGCGCTCCCCCGGCTGCGCGCCGATATCCCCGTCGATCGCTGGTATCTGCTTAATCAGCGAACCGTCATCGAGACCGATCCCGACTCGATCCGCAGCGAACTCGCGGCGCGTTCGCGAGCCGGCACCCATGCCTGACCTCGAACTGAAACAGGTCAGCTTCAGCTACGAGGATGCCGGCGCGACGGTGCGGGGCGTCCGCGACGTAAGTCTTCGGCTGCAACGCGGCGAGTCCTACCTGATTTGCGGCCCGTCCGGCTCCGGCAAGTCCACGCTGAGTATGCTCTTGGCCGGCCTGCTTTCCGCGCAATCCGGTTCCATCGCGTGGGCTGACTCGCTCGCCTTGACCCGACCGGTCGCCGCCTACGTCTTCCAGTTTCCCGAGCAGCTCTTCTTCGCCGACTCCGTGCGGGATGAATTCCGGGAAGTTGCCGCAAATGCCGACCCCCGCGACATCGAACGCATCCTGACCGAATTCGGACTGAAAGATCCCGAGTTGTTGGATCGGAATCCCTATCTCCTGTCGATGGGCTTCGCCCGATTGACCGCACTGGCGTTGCAGGCGGCGCGCAATCCCGATCTCCTCATTGTGGACGAACCCACTATCGGCCTGGATGATAACCATGCGTCGCGCATTACACGCTTCCTCCGGGACTGGGTCACGATCCGCCGGATCCTGGTCACGGTTACGCACGAGATTGAGTTGATTCGGAGCATCGGCGGTACCTGTCTGGTCATGTCCGAGGGCGCACTGGCATGGAGCGGTCCGCACACCGAGCTGTTGCAGGATCCGCTCCGCATGCGCGAGTTTGGCCTCAGCGAATAGCCGGACCCGGCCCCATCGCGAAACGGCCCGAATGAGCAGTCATTCGGGCCGTTTGCGTTGCGGTTGGTCGCCGTTGCCTCTCCGGGTCCCGCGCTCATGTTTTCCGCGCCACGAGTTCGGACTTCCCGCGCTGCACCAGCAATCCGAGCGGCAGCAAGATCCGCTGCACGCCACGCGCATGCCGGCGGGCAAATAGAATCCGGTTCCGGCTGACAATCTCGCGAATCCGCGCCACCTCGAAGTTCGAGCGAATCGCGCTCACGCCGTCGTGCACGACCACACACCCCGGATCATAGACGGTCGGCCAACCGCGGGCGCTCGCGCGGACGCACAAATCCACGTCCTCCCAGTAAAACGGGAAGTACATCGCATCGAACCCGGCCAGCGCGACGAACCGCGCCTTGTGCAACGCGCAGTGACCGCCCACCGCGTAGTCGGACGGCGATACGCCATTTACCGCCGAACGTTGGTCGCGCGGATTGTGCAGGATGCGCGGAATGCCCCAGCGCCACACCAGCCGCTTCGCCCCCTCGCGAAACCGGCCGTCGCGCTGAACCGATTGAAACGTCACCGCAAACAAATCCGGTCTCGCGAACCACTCCCGCAGCGCGGGC
The DNA here is from genome assembly GCA_016214895.1 of candidate division KSB1 bacterium. Taxonomy (NCBI): domain Bacteria; kingdom Pseudomonadati; species Candidatus Zhuqueibacterota bacterium. Next base: position 79,590 of record JACRMR010000023.1, on the reverse strand, counting down.
GACACCGGCCCGCGTAACTCCGTGTCGTCGTTCAACAGCACCACCAGCTCGCACGGATTCGCCGTGACGGCGTGGTTTGCCGCCGCCGCAAAGCCCATGTTCCGATCATGACACTTCCACGTCACGTGCGGAAAGGCGGCGCGCAACGCATTCGCCACTTCCCCTGTGCCCGAGTCATCCACCACCACGATGGCCCCAGGTTCCAACTGTTCGTGCCGCGAGATCGACGTCAGGCATGCCGCGAGCGCATCCGCATTGCGATAGGTCGGAATCGAAAATCCGACCCGAAGTGGACTGCCGGTCGTGGCTTGCACCTACTCCTTCCCGACCGCCTTGACGGCGCGATGTGCACAAAGTCGTCTCGCCGTCCGCTCGGTAAGTTCGCCGAACTCATTCCACGCCGCGGGAGATTCTCCCGTCGGCGGAACCACCGCCGCCATCACTTCCGATGGCGGCCGCCACTTCACCAGTTCCCGTTCAAGTCGATCATCCGGTCGAAAGATCACAACTCCGGGAGTGCCCGCCGCGGCGGCGAGGTGCGCCGGTCCGGAGTTCATGCCGACATAACAGTCCGCGCGCCGCAAGATCGCCGCCAATACGCGAATCGGCAAATCGCAGGCGACCACCGCATTCCCGATGGCGGTCCCCAGCTGTTCCGCGTGCTGCCGCTCCAAATTGCCGGATCCGATCAAGACCACCGGTTGGTCACCGCGAATCCGCCGCAGGAGATCCGCCAGCCGCGGAAGCGAGACAAAGTCCGGAGCGGTGGTCGAACCGCCGTAGTGCGCCACCACATAGCGACCGTGGCCGATCTGCCGGGCGCGCAACAGCGCATCCGCGGCCGCGCAATCGTCCGCTGACAAGAACAACGACAGCTCCCGATTCGCCGCATGCGCATCCAACAAATTCGCGAGTCGCAAATTCAAATCCACGATCGAAACGGTCTCGTCATACGGAACCGTCAGATTGAGAAACGGCGCCGAGCCGCCCGTGCGAAACCCGAGCCTGACCCGCGCGCCCGACAACTTGGCGAGCAATCCATTGCGGAAAAACCGCTTGAACAACACCGCATGCGTTGGCTCCAGTTCGCGTAACCGTTGGACCAACCGCGCGTGGCGGAGCGCCCCGCGATCGTGCCCGTGCTTCTCGTAACGGATGATCGTGTCGAACCACGGGCAGCGCGCAAACAACTCGCATCCCAGCGAGTCCACCACGAGGTGCATCGTCGCGTGCGGCCAACGCTCACGGATCGCCCGGATCGCGGGTGTCGCCACCAGCGTGTTACCTAACGACCCGTTTCTGAATATCAGTATTGACCTTGGTTCCGGATTCATGATGATGTTCCGTCCAGCCGCGCGCGGATTTCCGAGAGTACTTGATCGACCGCGATCGCGTCCAGCGTCCCACGCGCTTCGCGGCCAATGCCCGCCGTCAACGCCGCATGACGCGAGGCATCCGGCGGCGTCCAGTATTCCGGCGGTTCCGTCCCGAAGAGCGTTACGGTGCGCGTGCCGACGGCGACCGCCAGATGTTTGGGACCGCCGTCGTTTCCCACAAGCAGTCTGCAGCGCTTGAGCACCGCGCCCAGTTGCCCAAGGTCGCCGACCGATAGGGTCTCGTCGGCGTCGAGTCGTGCAAGCGTTTCAACTTCCCGCACGGAGTCGTCGTCGCCCGGCGTGTGCAAGAGCAGCGGGCGAGCCAAGCCGGAGTCCTTGGTCCGGCGAATCAATTCGGCATAATTCGCGCCGGCCCACCGCTTATAGGGCCGGCGGCTATGCACGAAAAAGGCCACAACCGCCGCGCTCCCGTCCATGCCGCGGGCCCGGAATTCCGCGTCGGCAAACGACACGTCCGATTCCCGCAGCCTGAACTCCGTCGTGTGATCCGTCGCGGCCGCACCGAGTGCCCGCGCGAGACCTAACTTGTGAATGGCGCTGTAACTCGGTGTCTGCCGGTCCTGCACCGCCACCACGCTTGTGTACACCCAGCCGCGCCACCGATACGCGATGCCCACCCGTTGCGGCGCCCCTGACAGCAGCGTAACCAACGCCGTCCGTGGATTCGCCATGAAATCCAGCACTATGTCGGGCGCGCCCGACTGCCGCAGCAAGCGAACCAGCGCCAGCGTCGTCGCGGACGAATCAAACATACGAATCTCATCGACGTAAGCCAGGCCCTCAAACACGCGGGCCGCCTGCCGTTCGGCGATGACCGCGATCTGCGATTCCGGCCACATGCGCTTCAATGCCCGTAACGCCGGCTGCGCCATGAAGCTGTCGCCGATGCGCTTGAACAGGAGGCCGACTATCCGCACTCCGTGTCCGTTCTGGAAGTCGCGATCACCGCGTCTCGACCGACGTTGGCGCGCTGCGATTCAATTCCCGTAGCATGATATATTTCAGAAACGTGTAGTAGCCGGCGCTGACTGCGATTACCAGACCGTAAAATCCGTCCAGCACCCCGAGGTCCAGCCAGTAGGCGCGAAAGATTGCCCACGGACTCCGCAGACAGATGTCCAGCCAACTCGCTCGTCGGCCCGCCGCCTGCATGGCGACCGCGGAATCGTGCGCCTGCGCAACCAGCTTTGACATGTGATGCCGGATATTCGAGTACGTATGATGGTAGAGATCGCCGCGCAGCCGCGCTTTGCGCGTGCCCTTGAATTCAATAGTCGTATGCGGCTCGTGGCCGCCCCACTCCGCCGCGCCCTTGCGATAAAGAAACAGCCGCCACTGCGGATACCAGCCCGAGTGATTAATCAACTTGCCCGCGTAATAGCTGTGCCGGTTCATCTCAAAGGCATCCTCCGGCGGCTCTGAATTGAAGCGACTCCGAATATCCGCCTGCAATTCCGCCGACACCACTTCGTCCGCATCGATACACAGCACCCACGGCTGCGTCGCCTGCGCGCTGCCGAAATTCTTCTGATCGCGATACCCCGTCCACGACCGTGCGATAACCCGCGCACCGCAGCTCCGCGCACGCTCCGGAGTCCCGTCGGTGGAGCCGGAATCTACGACGATCCGCTCCGCGCAAAACTCCGCCGCCCGCAAACAGCGTTCGATGTTGCGTTCCTCATTGTGGGCGATGACCACCAGCGAAATCGGCAGCTTTGCGCTCATGAATGGCGCCCGCAATGATAGGCCGCCGCAACCGCGAACAGCTCCAGCGTGGCGGCAACTTCACGCTCGGGCGCAAACTGCTCCCGGACCAGCACCGACCCGGCCGCACCGCGAGACTTGCGGTCACCGGCCGAGGTGACTGCCGCGGATAGCACGGCGGCCAGCCCGGCCGCATCGCGATTCCGAAAGACCCAACCGTTCCGACCGTCGATCACAACTTCCGGCAAGATATTCACATCGCTGGAAACCACCGGAATGCCGAAACTCATGTACTCCAAGGCCACTCGGCAAATCGCTTCGCTGGTCGTCGAGGTGATGATCCCCAGCTCGAGTTCGCTCATCAGCGGCCGGACATCCGCGAGCTTGGGCAGGAATGAAACCGTGGCCGCGACGCCAAATTGCTCCGCCAGCGCTCGCAACTGCCGCTGGCCGCGCTCGCGTGAGTCTTCCCCCGCCATCACCACATGCAGCCGCGAACGTTCGGCTTCACTCAACAACGACAGTGCCTCAATCAATACCTCCTGTCCCTTCTCCGGCGACATCCGCGCGATCACTCCGGCAAGCACGACTTCGGGCGAAAGCCCGACCTGCCCGCGATAGCCCGCGGACCGGACTCCTTCCACAAATTCATTGGCGCGGAATCCCGGCAAAATCACCCGCTGCGGCAGGCGCGCGCCCGCCAGCAAGTTGCGGTATCTGACCACCGAGGTCTCCGTCGTATAGATCATCCCGTCCGTCCGCCTGCGGTGCAAATACGAGTTGATCGGATTCGCCTTCGGCCGACGCGGCTCCGACACGGTTCGGACCAACGGAACTTGGTCGCCCACGACTCCCTGTGCCAACGCAAAATACGTGTGGCCCGGCGGGCAATGCGGATGGAGTACGTCCGGCCGAAACGCCGCGAGCGCCCGTCGCACTTCACGCAGATTCCGCGCGACTTCCGGCGGCGACCAACGATGCAAATTCAACTCGGAATGCACACCGAACGTCGCGTCCGCGCAGCGCGTCGCCAGTGGAGATCCTGCCTGACAAAACAATAGCACCTCGTGGCCGGCTCGATGCAGAGCATACGCCTGCTCATACGCGTGCCAGGCCAGCGCATTCGCAAAGCGAACGTAAGCGGAAATGGCAACTCTCAGCGGCTCACCTTTCCGCATGGCCGGGCGGGGGAGCGATCCGCCGGGGAGTTGCATCCCGCTGCCAAAATTGGTATATTCGGAGCGTAGAAATGGAGTGAAGGGGAATGCGTAAGTTCGCAGTGGTCTTGTGGATGCTGACGGTCGCCGCGATCTCCAGCGCGGCCGGGCGGCAACTCGTCATCTTCCACACGAATGACATTCACGGCCACTTTGTCCCCGAGCCCGCCGAATGGCGCGACGACAAAGCGCTCGTCGGCGGTGTGGCCGCGCTCGAAGCGAAACTCACCGAGTTGCGAAAGCGATATCCCGCCACCGTGTACCTCGATGCCGGCGACCTCATGACCGGTAACCCGATCTGTACGATCGACTATGACGGTGTGCGCGGCGGCGCGTTGCACGACATGCTGCAGCGGGTCGGCATTACCGCGCAGGCCGTCGGCAATCACGATCTCGATCTGGGCGCCGATCACGCGACGGCCTTTGTCGCACAGGCAGCCTACCCGCAACTCTGCGCTAACTTGATTCGACGCGCGAACGGCCAGCCCTTTGCCGCCCCGACTTTGATCACCGAGCAGAACGGGCTGCGCATAGGCGTCATCGGTCTGATCCTCGACGGACTTGCCGATGTCGTCGCGAAAAAGTGCATCGATCCGTTCTCAATCTCTGACGCCGCGGAGACCGCGCAGCGCTGCATCGATGAACTCGATCCGACGACCGACCTCATCATCCTGCTCACGCACATCGGCGTGGACGGGGATCGCGAACTCGCGCGAAAGATACATGGCGCGGATGTGATCATCGGCGGACACAGCCACACGCGGTTGAAAACTCCCGAACTGGTCAACCAGGTCATTATCGCGCAGGCCGGCAGCTACTGCAAGAACCTCGGAGTCCTCGAACTTACGGTGGACGGCGACTCCGTGACGAAATTCGACGGTCGTCTCGATGAATTACTCGCGGTTAGTGGCGGTCCGCGGACGGCCCTGGCGCTGCTCGCCGACAGTCTGGAGACGGTCATTCAGGCGCGCTACGGCGAGGTGATCGGCGACCTCGGTGAACCATGGACGCGCGGCTACTACAAGACCAGCAATGTCGGAAACTGGATCTGCGACCGGCTCCGCGAGCAGTTCGCCGCTGACGTTGCCCTCGTGAATGCGGGCGGTATCCGCAGCGACTGGTCGCCGGGTCCGATCACGCTGCTGAAAGTCATGGAGCTGTTGCCCTTCGAAAACTCCGCCGTCACCTTTGATGCCAGCGGCGCGCAGTTGCTCAGCATCGCGCGCGAACAAGCGCTGGCGCATGGATGCGAAACGCACGGCGTACTCGAAGTATCGGGATTGACCGTTCGCTATCGAAAGCGCGGAGCAGAGGTCGCGCTGACGGAGGCCCTGGTCAACGGACAACCGATCGATTCCGCCAAGAGTTATCGCGTGGCTTCCATCGATTTCGTCGCCGTGTCGCAGGCGGAACGCTACCTCGGCTTTCAACCGTCAACTCTGCAAAACTCCGGTCAAATGCTTAACGAATTCATTACCGCCGAAATCAAGCGCGCGCGCGGCCCGATTACCGCGGATCCCACCCCGCGCATCGAGCAAGTCCCATGAACCCGAAACCCGTCGTGCTGGTCGTCTGTACCGGGAATTCGATGCGCAGTCAGCTGGGCGAAGCGATGCTGCGCTTGGAACTCGGAGATCACATAGAAATTCACTCCGCCGGTACGCATCCGGGCTTCGTGCATCCGCTCACCATTCGATCGCTGCACGCGCTCGGCATCGACACGACGGCCCTGCGCTCCAAGGGCATCGCCGAATTCCTGAACCGTAAGCTCGACCTCGTGATCACGGTCTGCGATTCCGCGCACGAGACCTGCCCCTATTTGCCGGGCGCGCGCAAGACCGTGCATCGTGGCTATCCCGATCCGATTCGCCGCATCGACGCGGATGACGCGCAGGAGCGGATGAACGCGCTGCGCGATCAAATGCGCGCGGAACTCCGAGCGCTGGTGATCGACGAATTGTCGCTGCCCGTGCCGAAGCCTGCGAGCTGATCAGCTCCAAACCGGAGCGTCGGCCAGCGTCGCCAGCGGGCGGGCGAACGGCTCGTCGGGCAGTGAACTGACGAAGAAGTGGAGCGCCTCCAGCACGTCGGCCGCGCTGTTCAGCCGCACCGCATGATTCTTGAATCGCGAACTCATCGGCAATCCGCGAACATAGCCGATCAAGTGCTTGCGGAACTCATTGACGGCGCGGCGTTCGGGATACCGCTCGAGCATCCAGGCCAGATGCTGCGCCGCCGCGTCGCCGCGCTCGCGGGGTGTCGGCGCCGGACCGGGATCGCCGGTTGACAGGAGCGAGTTGATCTCGCGAAAGATGAACGGATAGCCGATCGCCGCGCGTCCGATCATCACGGCATCGCACTGCGTGGTTCGCAACAGGGTTGCGGCGTCCTCCGGCGTGCGCACGTCACCGTTGCCGATTACGGGAATGCCGATCGCCGACTTCACCTCGCCGATCCACTCCCAATGCGCCCGCCCCTCGAAAAACTCGCTGCGCGTCCGCGCATGCACGGTGACCCACGCCGCGCCGGCATCCGCCACGGCCCGCGCTACGGTGACCGCGTTCAAAGACCGGCGGTCCCAACCCGAGCGCATCTTGACCGAGACCGGAAGCGACGTTGCTTTCACAGCGGCCGCCACAATGCTCGCCAATAGCGGGACATCTTTCAGTAACGCCGACCCGCCCTGATTCAAGATGATCCGCTTGACCGGACAGCCGAAATTCAAATCGAGGCCGTCCGGTTGCAACTCGGCCAGGCGCTTGGCTGCGTCCGCGGCCTGTTCCGGATTCGTCGCGAAGAACTGAACGAAGTACGGTCGTTCCTCCGGCTGAAAACCGGCCATCTTGAACGTCTTCTCGCCATGGCGCCGCGCGCCTTCACCGGAGAGCATTTCCGAGAAGACCAGCGCCGCACCATGGCGCCGTGAGATCCGTCGCATTGCGGAATCCGTGTACCCCGCCAGCGGAGCGAGGATCGCCGGAGAACTCAACCGCAACGGTCCAAGCTGGACCACCGTTTCAGCGCGAGAGGTCATCGCAGTTGCTGAGTTCAGCCCCGGGGTTATGATGATCTGCGCTTCGCCGGTTTCTCGGCGACCGTGATCAGCTCGGACGAAAACCACTGCAAATCCGCGGGCGGCAGCATCCACGAACCGTAACACGCCGGCCGCCTGAATCCGGCCTCCGTGACGATCCGCTTGATCTCCGGCGCGGAATAGCAGCGAATCCCGTCCTGCTCCGGATTGTCGCCTTCCGTGATGATCGTCCCGTCGGGTCGGACGAGTTCCCACATCCCGCCCAGTCGCGACGTCAGCGGATCGAATTCGCCGCGATGAATCAGCAGGCCCTCGTTCGTTTCCATCCAATCGGGACCCGCGTGCGTTGACGCGGAGTACGGATGCATGCCCGTGAGCAGGACCATGCCGCCCGGTTTCACGGCCCGAAAGATGCGTTCGGCGGTGTGGACATTCTCCTCCTCGCTGCCAAAGCCGAAGCTCATGCCGAGCACGACGACCCGGTCGAACTGCTCGTGATACGATAGCTTGCGCATGTCGCCCGCGGCAAACGTCGCCGGGACCTTCATCTGCTTCGCTAACTTCGTCCCGTGCGCCGCGAGCTTCGCCGAGACATCAATGCCGTGAACCTTCACGCCGCGCTGCGCCAGCAAGACCGCCTGATAGCCCCCGCCGCAACCCAGATCCAGCACGCTCATGCCGGACTTGAGCTTCAACACCTGCCAGCAGAACTCAACCACCTGCTCATTCTTCCAGGCGACCGTCTCGTCACCGTCGATCAGTCGAATCCGCCAGAATTCCGCCCAGAATTCATCCCACGATTGCTCGACACGGCGAAATTGCTTCGGTGTCTTCATTGCCATTTCCGGTCTCCGCAAGTCGCCCAGAGTTTGTTCAGTGCGGCTTCAAGCGCGGGCGCCAGCTTCTGCACACTGTCCGTGACTTCCGGTTCATTGACCAGCACGGAATACGGTACGGTGACGCCCTGGCTGACCATCGCTCCGCTCAGGTCCGGCGCGATGCGCGGCCAATCAGTCTCTCTGTAATATCGTTCCATCTTGTCGTCAGGCAAGCTGTGATAGAGAATCGAATGCGCCAGCTCCGGTTTGAAGCGCCGACGATTCTTCCGCACCGACTCCTCATAGGACACCTTGATGTAGAGGATACCCGCCCGCGCGAGTACTTCCGGTGAAATCACGTCCAGCGCATGCGTGATGCCATTCGGCCCGCCGCGCGCAAATTCGAACAACACGGTCTTGCCGGTCGCACCTTCCGCCATGTGCTTCTGGAATGCCACGTTCATCTTGAGCAGGAAGAAGTCCCAGGCCCACTCCTCCTTGAAATAGAGCTTCTTGTCCGTCCAAAGCCGCTCCCGACCGGCACCCTCCAGAATCCGGTCTTCCTCAAACTTCTCCCAGATGTAGGGGAAATCGTCGATTTCCACGATTTCACCGCAGTGAAACCGCGAACGACGCTCGGTCGCGGGCAACTTCTTCAAAAAATCGATAACTTCGCTCTTGCCGGCGGCAGGCCGGGCCGTCAAAATAATCGTGTGAAAAATGTCTGACATGGGGGATGCGGTTATTTTCACGATCGCACATGCCGAATATAACAGCTTTGACCGGAAAATCAAGCGATTGAACATGCGTGTAACCAACGATCCGGGTAGTACAGGTGGCTAAGCTGCCGGAGATTCGTCTGCGCCGAGGGGCAGGGCAACGCCTGAGCGCCGGGCACCTTTGGGTGTTCTCCAATGAGCTGAGTGACGGCTTCCAATCCTGCGAGCCGGGTGCGCTCGTGCGACTCCGCTACTCGGACGGGACGTTTGCCGCGATCTGTACCGTGAACCCGCACAGCCTGATCGCGGCGCGCGTTTTTTCACGCGTGGACTGCGACATCGATGAAGGGTGGATCCACGATCACCTCCGGGCTGCGGTTCAATTGCGGGATTCGCTGCTTGGGTCCGGTGGGTCCTGCAGATTGGTCTATTCCGAGGCGGACGGTATGCCCGGTCTGATCGTGGACCGCTTCGGCGATGTCGTCGCTTTCTCGGCCCTGACGGCGGGAATGGAACGCATGACGCCGTGGATCATCGACGCGATTCAGCGCGATTTGTCGCCGCGGGCGATCGTCGCCTGCAACGATTCGCGGGCACGCGATCTCGAACAGCTTCCGCGAGTACGACATGTCATCCGGGGAATGCTCGACGAGCCCGTTTGGTTCGAACAGGATGGCATTCACCTCCTTGCCGATCCGTTGCACGGTCAGAAGACCGGCTTCTTCCACGACCAACGCTCCAATCGGCAGCACTTGGCAACGTGGTGCCATGATGTCGATACGGTGCTGGACCTGTTCTGTTACACCGGCGGTTTCGGGCTTTATGCGTTGCGCGCCGGAGCCAGACTCTGCACCTTTGTGGACTCGTCCGAGCACGCGCTGGAGCTCTGTCGTCAGGTGGTCGAGCGGAATGGCTGGTCCGACCGGGCGGCCTTTCTGCGCGCCGACATCTTCGAATGGCTCAAGGAGAGCCGGGAGCGTTTCGATGTGGTCGCCGTCGATCCGCCCGCATTGGCCAAGAGTCGCGCCACTGCGGGAGCGGCGGTGCGTGCCTATCGTGATTTGAATGTGCGCGCGATGGCGCGGGTCAAGCCGAATGGTCTGCTCGCCACGTCGAGCTGCTCAGGACTTGTGACAGCCGTCAACTGGCGCGGTGCGGTCGAAGACGCGGCCTACAAAGCACGGCGGCCGTTGCGCTTCATTGCGTTTGGAGGGCAGGCGCCGGATCATCCGATTCTCGCCACCATGCCGGAAACTGAATACCTGAAATTCGCCGTCGGAATCGTCGGCGAACCACCATACCCCCGAGGGAACCATGAGTAACCCATCCGAATCCGTCAGTTATGTCCCCTATCACCAGAGCGGTGAACCGCCGCGCCGGGCGGCCTTCACGCGCGTGGAATTCGACCTCAGCGGCCTGACCGATTCCGAGCTTCAGACGCTCGGATATCTGAGCGAGGCCGTCGATCTGATCAACCCGATCTTCCGCGATCAGTTTGAAGCCAAGACGCCGCGTGTCATGCGCGTGCTCGCCGAAGTTCGCCGGCAGGCGAGCCCGGAGCAGCGGGCGATCATCGACGACTACGCCACGATCTATCAGGTGCAAAACAGCCCGTTCAGTATGATTCCGCGCAAGAATCATCTGCTGGGAATTCCCGAAGCCGAACTACACGCGCTGGCGAAGAAATCGGGCGACGCGAAGTTGACTGACGATGTCAATGCGGTGGCGCCGTTCTTCTATGCTGATCTCGCACTGCCCGACAAGGCCAGTTTCTACCCCCAGGACTTGACCGAAGCGGAGTGGACTGCGCTCGGCGAGGACGCCAACATTGTGAACAGCTCCATCGCGCGCGAAAACGGCAAGGTCCGCGCCGTGCTGAACGAAGAGAAGTACCGCAAGCAGCTCGATCTCGTCGCCGCCGCGGTCGAAAAGGCCCGCGACGCCACCGAGCATCCCAAGTTCCGCATCTATCTCGATGCCAAACTCTGCGAACTCCGCCACGGCACCAAAGAAACCCGCCGTGTCGCCGATTATCTCTGGATCTCTCACGGCAGCCGGCTCGATATCATCATCTCCAGTGCGCTCGAAGTCTATCTCGATAATTGGAAGAATGCGCGCGGCGAGGCGGCGGGCAATGTCTACCTCGAAAATGCACACTCACAAAGCCTGCTGAATTCGCTCGTGGATCAGATGCCCTACCTCGAAGCCAACGCGCCGTGGACGCATCGCAAGCAAGAGGTCGTGCGCGAAACGCTGCCGCATCTGCGGTTTGTCGATGTCTTCAACTGGAGCGGCGGTTATGTCAACAGTCCGGCCACGGTGCTGGCGCAGTCACTGCCGAATGATGACTGGGTCACCTCGAAATTGGGCAGCGTGAACCTCGTCTATCTGAATACGAGCAAGGCGATTCACCGGATTTCCGGCAGCAAGATCGCCGACGAGTTCATCGCGAAGCAAGCCGTCGCCGAGTATGGCGAACTGTTCTTTGACGCGCAACAGATTCATAACGCGCTGCACGAACTCGGCCACACCAGCGGCGCACTCGATCCCAGGCTCGGCACCGCCAAGCAGGCGCGGGAGTACCTTGAGAATGAGTATTCGGCTCTGGAAGAAGCGCGGGCGGAGCTGTTTGGGATGTGGGCACTGAATGTATGCGCGAGGCAGGGCGTACTCACGTCGAAGCTGGCCGTGGCGGGGCATTATGCAATGATGCTGCCCTTGATTCAGGGTCTGAAATTCGAGCCGGCGCAGGCGCACAACAAGGCCCGCAACATGATGTGGCACTACTTCCTGAAGGGCGGGAGCATTGTAGAGCTGCAGGAAGACGGCAAGCGCAAGTTCGATCTCGATCTGCACAAGCTCGACGGCCAGATCGAAGAGATGCTCGGCGAAATCGCAAATATCAAAGCGGCGGGTGACAAGGCCGGTGCGGCGAAGTTCCGCGAAGCGTGGTGCTTTACTGATCCGTTGCGGCCCGAAGTGGAGGCCCGCACCGCGCAGCTTCCGCTGGGTCGCGGATTGATCTTCCCGCACTTGAAAAAATCCGGCGACCGCTTCGTTGCCCAACTTGAGTATCCCGCGAGTTATGCGGAGTCGCCGCGCTACAGTCTGGCGCTGGCGTGACGGCCGAACGGTTGGGAATACCCGTGAAGGATAACGCAACCACGCGAATCATTTTTTGACCGAACGAACCGGGTAACTCCTCGGAAAGTCGAAACTTTGTGCGCAAGTTGAATTGTCGCGAATGGGCGTATTCCGAGTCTGAGAGGCATGGCTTCTGGCTTATTTATAGGTCTTTTACTGGGTCAAGAGTAATATCTTGGCCCTTTTATCATGCATTGTACTCACTGACGTTCAAAAAGTTCCTGCAAGGAAAACAGGAGGTTGGAGCCCATGACTGGATAGAACGGCTCACAGTTGACATTTCGGTGAAAGATGAGATATTGTGAGGAGGCAGCCTCCCGTAGCACCGCATGGACATGCGCTCGGGGTGGCTTGATCGCATTTCAACTGCTTGCGGCCGCCAAACATTTTCACGTGAGCGGGGCCTATGACGGACACGCACCGCGAAGAACACTGATTGAAAGACGCAGCACAGCAAGAATGAAGATAACCGCCGGGTAGGCACGAATAATCCATGAGCGAACTCACCGTCAGCGTCGAGACACTCAGGCAGATCCTCGAAGCATTCAACCGCCATGACCTCGATGCCATCATGGAGTTTTTTGCAGACGACTGCTCATTCGATTTTCCGCGAGGTCCTGAACCGTGGGGACTGCGGTTCGTCGGCAAACCTGCCGTACGCGAAGCCTTAGCCGGTCGCTTCAAGGGGATTCCTGACGTTCATTACGGAGACGATGTGCATTGGGTCGCCGGGGACCGGGGAGTTTCCGAATGGACCCTAACTGGAACGATGGTGTCAGGCGTCTTCATTGAAGTCCGGGGCTGTGACCTGTGGGAGTTCCAGAAGGGGAAGGTTATTCGCAAGAACTCATACTGGAAAATCGTCGAGCGCAGAGAGTCGTGATCGCAACGGGTCGCGGGATGGGGCAAGGTGAGGATTCTTCGTGTGTCATTTTGACGCTCGAACACAAGCGCGATGTGCGCCCCGTACCCGTGAATTCCACGCTGATTTTCAAGTATCGTAGTCGTCAAACATCATCACCTGAGCGGGGCATGTGGGGAACATGCCGCCGCGAGACGAACCCGTAGCGCCGCACAGCCGTGCGCGATCGGGGGAGGCACGGGGGGATTGTCCCGTAGCGCCGCATGGACATGCGCTCGGGTTGGCTTTATCGTATTTCAATCATTACAATCGTCAAACATTTTCACCCGAACGGGGCATGTGACGGACACGCCGCCGCGTGGAAGAATGAAAGGAATTCACTCGTGACAGTCCACAACGTACCGATCCATAATCAGCAAGTCGGCCCATGGTACGAGGATTATGCAGACACCGAGGACAATGAGATCCAAATTTACGACTATGCCATAACCGCAACACCCAATGACTTTAATGTATTGACGATTAATCAGTTTCTCACTTCTGGAGCGGTGAAGATTCCCGGCTTTCAACGAAATTACGTTTGGGACATTGGTCGTGCATCTAAACTAATTGAGTCCCTCATAATGGGACTTCCTGTCCCGCAAGTATTTCTATACGAGGAGGAGCGGAATCGATTCTTGGTAATTGATGGTCAGCAACGGCTCATGTCTATCTACTACTTTATGTCCAAACGATTCCCAAAAGAAGAAAAGCGCGTAGAACTTCGGCGCATATTTGATGAGCAGGGTAGAATCCCTGACAATGTACTTCACAATGATGAGTACTTCTTGACGTTCAATCTTCGACTGCCGCAATTGCTGCCAAATCGCCCGAATCGACTTCGTGGACTAAACTACTCCACACTCGGAGAGTTTAAGACCCAATTCGAGTTGAGAACGATTAGGAATGTGATTGTAAAGCAAAACGAACCGCCCAACGACGACTCATCAATTTATGAGATATTCAATCGATTAAATACAGGCGGTGTAAACCTCAGCCCACAAGAGATACGAATCAGCTTGTATCATTCGTCATTCTACGAGATGCTGCACAGACTGAACGGTATCGAAGGATGGCGTCGCTTCCTTGGCTTGCCAGAGCCGGATCTTCATATGAAAGACGTGGAAGTACTTCTTCGGGGCTTCGCATTATTGGCTTCGACTGAAAACTACACGCCCTCGATGAAGAGATTCCTGAATCAATTCTCGAAGCAATGTAAGAGAAATACACCAGACCAGAATGTCTACTTGGAGCGCCTGTTCAGTGTATTCTTGGACAGCACCCGCGAGCTACCGGAAGATGCGTTCACTAGCCAACGGACTCGTCGATTTAATGTTGCCTTGTTTGAATCAGCTTTTGCAGCAGCATGTGATCCCGCGTTCACAGGCCGCACGCTAGTCATACCGGCTATGGACTTGGATCGCATTCGGAGGCTAGATGCTGATCCAGAGTTCATTGCGGCGTCGCAACAAGGCACGACACAGACGCTGAACGTAAATACTCGATTGAGACGTGCGCGGGCAATCCTTAGAGATGATTTGGTCGTACAACCATGAGAACTATTGTGGATGAACGATACGCGGAGTACCGCGATCTTCTCCAACTATTGGTTGAAGCAAATCAACCATCGCTTCGTAACAGCGCGGAAGATGGATTGCGAAAGATGCTCTTGCTGATTGCGGCAAGCTATTTGGAGGAACAACTATGTCGTGAATTATTGCAGTTCTACGCTGATGTTTCGGGCAGCAACGCCGGTGCAGTTGAATTCGTCCGAACCAAGGCGATAACTCGACAATTTCACTCATATTTTAACTGGGACTCCAGCAATGCAAATCAATTTTTTGGTCTGTTTGGAAAGGACTTTGCTGAAGGAATGAAAGCAGCGGTTGCACAAGATGGCGCGCTCCAGGCCACGGTTAAGGCTTTCTTAGAGATCGGGCGCGAAAGGAACAAGATGATTCATCGCGACCTGGGTTCATTTGTCTTCGAAAAAACGACTGACGAAATATTCCAGCTATTTGATACTGCACGCCACTTTGTTCCTAAATTCTCTGAAAAACTGCGAGCACTAGACCAGTTGGCTGAGTAGTCAACGATTCTCTTCCCGCAGCGGCATGTGTCGGCACCCGCGTCCCGCTGGGGAGCGCTGTTCGATCCCAAGTCCTGTTTGCGGGCGAGCGCGTTGCAGCGGAATCCCGAGCGCACGCAGTGCGGCACTACGAAGAGCGGCTCACGAGCCGCCGCAACCGTTGATGAGATTCCGGCGGGGACACAGTCTCCGTTGACCCTTCATTATGCAAAACAAGAGACTGATCGGCATTCTGCTCGCGGTAGCGTTCTTACTGCTGATACCCTTGGTGGCGATGCAGTCTACGGATGAAGTGGCCTGGACCTTGTTCGACTTCGTGGTCATGGGCGTCCTCCTGCTCGGCACGGGTCTCTTGTATGAGCTGGCAGCGAGAAAGACGGGCAACAGCGCGTACCGAACCGGCGTCGGCGTGGCGGTCGTGACTGCCTTCATCCTCGTCTGGATGAATCTGGCCGTGGGGATCATCGGGAGCGAGGACAACCCCGCTAACGTGCTGTATGGCGGCGTGCTGCTCGTCGGATTCAGCGGTGCCGTTGTCGCGCGCTTCCAGCCGCGTGGAATGGCACGCGCTCTGTTCGCGACGGCGCTGGCGCAAGCATTGGTCCCCGTGATTGCGCTGATGATCTGGCGGCCCTCATTGGAAGACACCCCGGGTATCGTGGGTGTCTTCATCCTGAATGGGTTCTTCGTCATGCTGTTTGTCGGATCGGCGCTGTTGTTTCGACGCGCAAACGCCACGGATTCGAAATGACCCCGACCGCGTGACCGCGCACGCGCGCGCGCAGCGTCCGATGGCAGAGTCGCATGGCCGTGCGACGCTACGAAGAACCGAGCGCACATCCGTGCGCCGCTATCGGCTGAGCGAGATTCCGGCGGGGACACAGTCCCCGCTCGGCGCGCAGCGGCGGGCGGCGCAGCCGGCCCCTTCAGCTTCCGCAGATTCACGAACGCGCGCGCCCGTGCGGCGCTACGACCGGCTCGGACTTGAATTTTCACTTTTCGATTTTCGATTTCTCTTCCCATGCCCCACTGGACCCACGAACTCCCCATTGCCGCGACGGTGTGTGATCGCGATGGCATTATTCTCGAAATGAACGAAAAGTCGCAGCAGACGTTCGCCAATGACGGCGGCGCGATGCTGATCGGCACCAACGTACTCGACTGTCATCCTGAACCGTCGCGTTCGCAGCTCGCGAAGATGCTGCGCACGCAATCCAAACACATCTACACGATCGAGAAAAACGGCGTCAAGAAGCTGATCTATCAAACTCCGTGGTTCGAGCGCGGCGTGTACATGGGCTTCGTGGAACTGGCCCTCGAAATCCCGGAAGAGATGCCGCACTTTGTCAGGGAATGAAATCGGAAAGGCGGGCTTCCGATTCTGGACGGGGCACGGAGAGGGCAGGTCACGGACCCGAGGGCAGGTCACGGACCCGCCCCTACGGGGATTTGCCTTTCCCGATCAAAATTCCTAAATTCCTGTTTACACCACCTCGCTGTTCATCCCTGAACAGCACGTTTCCGCTCTGAAATTCCTTACTTCCATCTGAGTTCCAACGGAGGATAAATGGCCAAGGCCGGAATCGGCATCATCGGCTGGGGATCGTACATCCCACGCTACCGCATCAAACTTGAAGAAATCGCCAAAGTCTGGGGCGCTGACTCCGAATCGTACAAGCGCGGACTCATGCTGTTCGAAAAAAGCGTCCCCAGCCCCGATCAGGATGTCATCACCATGTCCGTCGAAGCCGCGCGCCGCGCGGTCGTCCGCGCGAAGATCGATCCGGCAGAGATCGGCTGCTGCTATGTCGGTTCGGAATCGCATCCGTACGCCGTCAAGCCGACGGGCACGACCGTGGCCGAAGCGCTCGGCGCAACGCCCGATTGCCGCGTCGCGGACCTCGAATTTGCCTGCAAAGCGGGTTCGGAAGGCATGTTCATCGCCTACTCCCATGTGAAATCCGGCGTCCTCGATTACGGCCTCGGCATCGGCGCGGATACATCGCAGGGCGCGCCCGGCGATGCGCTCGAATATTCCGCCTCCGCCGGAGCCGCGGCCTTTCTGTTCGGCAAGAAGAACGTCGTCGCGACGGTTGATTTCACGAACACATACATGACCGACACGCCGGATTTCTGGCGCCGCGAGCATGCGTTCTATCCGTCGCACGGCGGCCGCTTCACCGGCGACGCCGCCTACTTCAAACATTCGCTGGGCGCGGCCAAAGACCTCCTGAAGAAGTCCGGGACGAAGCCGGAAGACTTCAAGTACTGCGTCTTTCATCAGCCGAACGGCAAGTTCCCGTCGCGCGCCGCCGAGATGCTCGGCTTCAACAAGAAGCAGTACGAAACGGGCTGGCTCACGCCGTGGCTGGGCAACACCTATTCCGGCGCGTCGCCGATCGGCCTCACCGCCATTCTCGATATCGCCAAGCCCGGCGACCGCATCTTCATGGTCAGCTACGGCTCGGGCGCGGGCTCCGACGGTTTCATCTACACGGTGACCGACGAGATCAAGGGCAAGGCCAAACTGGCTCCGCAGACGCACCCGCAACTGCACGAGAACAAGGTGTACCTTGATTACGGCACGTACGTCAAGTTCCGCGGCAAGATTCACATGGCGGGACACTGATCTGAAGCGCTGAATGCCGACCGCCGAAACCCGAAACCCGAAACCGAGGTTTGGCCGAGAGCCAGCGGCAGGGCCACTATCATTGACCGATGGAATTGCAGAACTCGAGGGAGGACATTATGCCGAAGTACATCATTGAACGGAACGTTCCAGGCGCAGGAAACTGGGATGCTGAAGTAAAGCGCAACGCCGCGCAAAAATCCTGCATCGTGCTCAACATCCTCGGCCCGAGCATCCAGTGGGTGCAGAGCTATATCACCGGGGATAAGCTCTACTGCGTGTACCTCGCGCCCAGCGAAGAGATTATCCGCGAACACGCTCGCGAAGCCGGGTTCCCCGCGGACCGGATCTCGGAAGTGGTGTCCATTATCGATCCCACTACGGCGGAAGCCGGGATCTGAGCGCGACGTCCGCGAACGCCGTACTTGTTTGAATTGCCATAACCACCAATAGGATATTTCGCATGAGAGATGTAGCCGTCATCGGAGTCGGCCTCAATAAGTGGGGCGAACTCTGGGAGATGAGCCTGCGCGAGATCTTTGTGGATGCCGCGCTGAAAGCGATGGACGATGCGGGCGTCGACAAGATCGACTCGCTGTATGTCGGTTCGATGTCGCCGGGCCTGTTCGTCGGTCAGGAACACCTGGCCAGCATGCTCGCCGATTATCTCGGTCAGTGTCCGATTCCCGCCGCGCGCGTCGAGTCGGCTTGCGCCTCGGGCGGACTTGCGTTCCGCACGGGCTGGATGGAGGTCGCGCTCGGCCTCAGTGACGTCGTGATGGTCAGCGGCGTCGAGAAGATGCTCGATGTCGATGGCGGAGCCGCGACTTATACCCTGGCCACGGCGGCGGATCAGGAATACGAAGGCTACAACGGCGCGACGTTCCCCGGGCTGTACGCGATGATCGCCAATGCGTACGCCAAGAAGTACAAGATTCCCGCGGACAAATTCCGGCAGCAGCTCAGCGCCGTGACCGTGAAGAATCACGCCAACGGATTTCTGAACTCCAACGCGCAGTTCCGCATGAAGCTGACGATGGAAGACACGTTCAAGTCCACGATGGTCGCCGATCCGCTGCGGCTCTATGATTGCTCGCCGATTACCGACGGTGCGGCGGCGTGCATTCTGGCGCCGATCGAACTCGCGAAGAAGAAGTTCAAGAATCATCCGATCGTGGCGGTGATCGGAACCGGTGCGGCAACGGATACCATCGCCCTGCATGACCGCGAGGATCTGACCTATTTGAAGAGCACCGAAATCGCCGCGAAACACGCCTACAAGATGGCGAACATCGACGATCCGGTGAAGCAGATTCAGCTGGCCGAAGTTCACGACTGTTTCACCATCGCGGAGATTTGTACGACCGAAGCGCTCGGCTTCTTCGCGAAGGGGAAGGGGGGCGAAGCGGCGCTGTCCGGTGCCACGGCGCGCGACGGCAAGATGCCCATCAACACCTCGGGCGGTCTCAAATCGAAGGGGCATCCCGTGGGTGCGACGGGGATTGCGCAGGTGATCGAAATCGTTCAGCAATTGCGCGGCGAAGCCGGCGAGCGTCAGCTCAAGAAGGCCAAGGTCGGCCTCACCCAGAACATGGGCGGCAGCGGGGGCAGTGCGATTGTGCACATCCTCAAGTCAATGTAGGAAAACGTGAAACGTGAAACTTGAGACGTGAGTTCAGAACCGAAGCGGGTCGAGTTTCAAGTTTGAAGTTTCAAGTTTACCCAACCAGGCAGTCAACACTCAGGACAAAATATGTTCCGTTCAACTGCGCGCTACTGGCGCGAAATCCCTGAACGCTATCGCGGCGAGGCGAACAAGTCGGCCAAGACCGGCAAGGTGTTCTTTCCCGCGCGGCAGGTCGAACCGGGCAACGGCAATCGTAAGTTCAAGCCCGTCCGGCTCGAGTACACCGGCGAAATCCTCACTTACACCGTCATCCGCGTCGCGCCGATGGGATTCGAAAAAATCGGTCCCTACGCGCTTTGCATTGTCGAACTCAACGGCGGCGGCCGCATCACCTGTCAGCTCGCTGACTGCCCGCTCGATCAGGTCAAGATCGGCATGAAGGTCCGCGTCGAGTTTCGCAAACTCATGGACGACGGCGACGAAGGCCTGCATCTGTACGGCTACAAGGTCGTCCCGGAGTAGGGGCGGGTCCGTGACCCGCCCGGGTGGTCCGTCGTGCCGCACGGATATGCGCTCTTCGACGTCGCGCTGAATCGTAATTCTCGCAAATCCCGCATGACAAAGAAATTCAAAATCAATGTCCGCGTATTGATCAGTCAGGAGGGCGACTACTTTGTCGCGTACTGCCCTGAGCTGGATCTGTCCTCGTATGGACGCGCGGAAGCGGCGGCCAAGAAGTCATTCGAGCAGGCGCTGAAGATTTTTGTCAAGGAGACGGAACGCAAGGGTACGTTGGAGAAGGTCATACTCGGCCTCGGATGGACGCTGAAGCAGAAACCCACTCCAAAATACCAACCGCCTGAATTGTCCGCGAAGAACAAGCGCGCCGTGCGATCAAGATCGGTTCGCCTGACCAGAACCAGCGTTCCCATTTCCTATACGACGGTTTGAGGAAAGCTCGCCTCCGCAAATTCCGACCAAGAAATGGAAAGCGTTTCTGAAAAGGCTTGGCCTTGTCCGCGTCCGCACCGAGAGTAGCCACGAGATTTGGGACAAGCCGGACGACTCCTTGGGCGTCCAATTGTCATCAAGAGCATTGCAAAGACGTTCCCGATTTGCATGTCCGAACATCGCTGCGCAGTCTGGGAATGACCCGCAAGGAGTTCGAAAAGCGATTCCGCGAGAAGTGAATTAGCGCCGCACCGCGCCCGCTCTTCAATTTGGAGTATTGTCACTATGTCAGAATCCCAAACTGAGATCATCTTCGAAGTCCGCGAGGCGGAAGAGGGCGGTTACAACGCGCGTGCGCTCGGCGTGAATATTTTTACGCAGGGTGATAGTTGGGAGGACCTCAAGGTGATGGTGCGCGACGCGGTGAATCTCTACTATGAGGACAAGTCGTCAAAGCCCAAGGTGATTCGACTCCTGCACATGACGACGCGCGAAGAGACGATCGCGGTGAATCCGGTGGCGGCGTAGATCATGGTCAGGCTACCTCGTGATGTCCGGCCAAACGATCTGATCCGGGTTCTGAAATAACATGGTTCCGTGGAAATCAGGCAATCCGGGAGCCACGTTGTGTTGAAACATCCCGGGCCACCTGAGTGTGAAGTCGTTGTGCCGAATCACCGGGAAATCAAGGCGGGGACGCTGCTATCGATCCTCACAACAGCGGCGGCGCATTTGAGGCTTGACGCAGCCGACATCGCGAAGGAACTTTAGGCACTCGATGCCTCCCCGCACTGCCGACCTTGGTAGGCGCGTCAAGGGATTTGTAGAGTGGCACGTGCTGCTTGCCGAGCTTCACTCGGCGGGGTGACATTGATTAGGATCCGCAGAGAGGCCCGCAAAGCCTCTCTTCTCGTTTCATGACCCACCTCGTGCCGTTGCGCACGAACTCACAAGGTCGGAACCCCAATCCCTTAGAATTTCCGCACGCTCGGTCGTTGCCATTACGTTCAATTTCTTGAGCCTTCCGCTGTGCGCGGTTGTTGTTACTTGGCGAAAGTCGTGGCGCGAAGCTTGTTCATACCGGCGGGGAACGGTCCCCGCTCGGCGGAATTTGCCCTGCGCAACGAGCCGGCGCCGAATGCGAGGTGGGTCAGGCTAATACGGAGGCTAAGCGTCACCGTACCCGAAACTGGCCAATTGTCATTGATCGCACCGACTTTGTGCAAAAATTCACTTGACAATTACGCCGCTATTGCTTAATTGCTATGATAGCATGTTAAGGTGAAGATCGTCCGAACTTGCGCCGCCGATGTTGCCACGGGCGGCGAGCCACATCCGGGAGACTGGACCATGCCGTATCGATTAGCCGCTCACGGAATTTGTATGTCCTGCGCGATTGGGCCCACCTGTTCGATGCATCACGGCAGCGCCGTGCTGCAATGCGAGCAATTCGTGAGCAAGGAACTTGCGCATCATCATGTCAAGCCGAAAGTCGCCAAACCGCATCCCACCGAATTCGTCGGCCTGTGCAACCTCTGCGAGTTCGTCAACAAGTGCACGCTGCAGAAACCGGACGACGGCGTGTGGAATTGCGAAGAGTATCAATTTGTAGGATAGGCGAGGGGCGGTCCACACTGTTCCGCGTTTTTGTCGAATCACTAACACCACGGGCCGACACAGTGCCTATCGCCGACACTTGCCCGCCCTTCAGTCAATCTCCAACGAGTAACCCTGTTGGTAAAGGAGCAATTCATGTCTGATTTCGTGACCTCCTTCATGGCGGAGGTCAAAGCCAAGAATCCGTGCGAGCCTGAGTTTCTGCAAGCCGTGCAGGAAGTCGTTGAATCGCTGGAGACAGTTTACCACAAATTCCCCGAATTCCGCAAGGCGAGAATCCTGGAGCGGATGGTCGAACCGGAACGCGTGATCATGTTTCGGGTTCCGTGGGAAGATGACAAGGGCAATGTGCATGTCAATCGCGGTTACCGCATTGAGATGAACAGCGTGCTCGGACCGTACAAGGGCGGCCTGCGCTTCCACCCGACGGTCAACCTGGGCATCCTCAAGTTCCTGGCCTTCGAGCAGGTCTTGAAAAACAGCCTGACCACTCTGCCCATGGGCGGCGGCAAGGGCGGCTCCGATTTCGATCCCAAGGGCAAGAGCGACACGGAAGTCATGCGCTTCTGCCAGAGCTTCATGTGCGAGCTGTTCCGTCACATCGGCGCGAATACCGACGTGCCGGCCGGTGACATCGGCGTCGGCGGTCGTGAGATCGGTTATCTGTTCGGCATGTACAAGCGTCTGCGGAACGAATTCACGGGCGTGTTCACCGGCAAAGGCCTGGCCTGGGGCGGGTCGCTGATCCGGCCCGAAGCCACCGGCTACGGTGCGGTCTATTTCGCGGCCGAAATGCTGGGGACCAAGAACGACTCGCTGAAGGGGAAGACGTGTTTGGTCTCGGGCAGCGGCAATGTTGCGCAGTACACGGTCGAGAAACTCAATCAGCTGGGCGCGAAACCCGTGACCCTGTCGGACTCCGATGGGTTTGTGTACGATCCGGAAGGGATCAGCGCCGACAAGCTGGCGTTTGTCATGGAACTCAAGAACACTCGCCGCGGTCGGATCAAGGAGTACGCGGACAAGTACAAGAGCGCGACCTTCACTCCGATCAACGGCGCCAAGAATGGCTCCAATCCGTTGTGGGAGATCAAGGCGCAATGTGCGTTCCCGAGCGCCACGCAGAATGAGATCAACGGCGCGGATGCCGCGCATCTGGTCAAGAACGGAGTCAGTGTCGTGTCTGAAGGCGCGAATATGCCGACGTCGCCGGATGGTGTGGAAGTCTTCCTCGATGCGCATATTCTCTACGGACCCGGCAAGGCCGCCAATGCGGGCGGTGTCGCCACCTCCGGCCTCGAGATGAGCCAGAACAGCATGCGGCTGGCCTGGCCGCGCGAAGAGGTGGACGAGCGCTTGCACAACATCATGAAGAACATTCATAAGTCCTGCAAGGACGCCGCCGAGGCGTACGGTCGGAAAGGCAACTACGTGGACGGCGCCAACATCGCCGGATTCCTGAAAGTCTCCAACGCGATGATGGAGCAGGGTCTCGTGTAGTCGCGATTCACGCGACCGAAAGGCCGCGCGGACTAAGGACAAGAGCGCCCCGACTCAGATGAGTCGGGGCGCTTGCTCTACCTGCCCGTTGTCGAAGACCGCGATCAGGCCAGATCGCCGCCCTTCGAATAGACGCGCCCGACCAGCTTCGGGCTTGCCTGCAGCGTCGGATCGCCGTCATCTTTCCACTTCGACGGGCAATCCGTCTTCGGATGTTTTGTTACGTGCAGAAATGCCTTGAATTTGCGCATCAGCTCGTCGATGTTCCGGCCCACGCTGTTCGCGTTGATCTCCATGGAGCGCAAAACGCCATCAGGGTCGATAATGAACGTGCCGCGATAGGCCTCGCCGCTCACCGCCTCCCACACGCCAAACAGCCGCGAAATCTCGCCGCTGCGGTCCGCGCCCATCGAAAACCTCACCTTGGCCAGTCCGGGTTCTTCCCGTTGCCACGCCAAGTGAACGAAATGGCTGTCCGTCGAGACCGTCACCAGTTCCGCGCCCAGTCGCGCAAACCGCTCATGCAGCTCTGCCAGAGCCGCAAACTCGGTCGTTCATACAAATGTATAGTCGGCGGGATAGAAGAAGAGAAGCGACCACTTTTTCGCCTCGCGCGTACGCGCCAGCGAGAATTCGCCCCAATCACCCGTGGAAGGCTCATACGTCTTGAGCGCAAAATCGGGCACCACCTCCCCGACTTCGACGACCATCCCGTCGTCGTCGCCGTCGCAACAATCACATGACATATCTGTTTCCTCGTCCGGCAGAGCCGGTGGTTAATTGCCTGCTAATGCCCGCAATATAAGCGATTGCCGCCGATTTTTCCACTCTAACCTCCCCGCCGCGACCCTCGCCAGATCACGAAATCTCCACGGATCACAATGCGATGCATGGAGCGCGCCCTCGAGGCGAATCGGACCAAGGAGGTCTAATTTACACATTCAGAGGGCAGGAATCAACAAGGCCGACCCCCGCGGGCCGGCCTTGCTGTCGAGAAGGAGAGGCGCGGCGCCTACGGCGCGTCGCTACTCGTGACCTGATAGAACCGATTCGCGTTTGCAACCCACGGCGTCGGATCGTTGTAGCTGTTGGTACTGGTTGATCCGATGTAGGCATAACCGCCCGTCAACGTCGTCGCCGCGTACACCTTGTAATAGGGGGCACCGGTGGCCGTCCAGTTCAAGCTGGCGTTGCTGCCGTTCTTGATCACCGTGATCGTGGGCGGTGTGACCGTCCAGCCCGCAGCCCGGATCATGCGGTCGCCCGGACGGGCGTTGATGTCGCCGGACGATTCAATGAACCACTGCCCGTCGCATTCGTCCCAGAAGTAAGAGCGGCCCGCGCGGGTCACGCTCGTGTCCGTGGCGAAGGCATCGGGCTTCAGACGCGGCTCGACATTTTCCACAGCGATATAGAATGCGGAGTTGATCGTCAGACAGCTATTGCTCAGCCGCGTGACCACGTCAGCCCATGCGGCACCCGCGGGAAGACCGCCGATGATATTGCCGGCTGCGCCGGACGTATCGCTGAACAGGATCGTGCCGGGCAAGCCGCCGGGTCCATCAGCCGAATACACGGTCACACGCGCCGCCTGATGGCCGGTCTGAGGTGCGGTCGGACAAACGGCGAACTTCGCGTTGCACAGCGCGTAAGGGTAGGAGGGAGCGTCAAACTTGACCGCCCACTTGAACCCGATGCCGTCCACCCAGTTGTAATTCTCGGCGCCGCCGTCATCGTAAAAGATCACCGCAGTGCTGAGCTCCGCGAGGTCGAACGTGTGCGTACCCGTGCTCGGCTCATACACGGACAGATTCTGCGCATCGGTACAACGGACGAAGTACTCATAGTAGCCCGCCGCGAGAACGGGGGTCACCGCCGAGAACTCGTCAGGATTGCCCGTGCTCGTGAACGTCAGGGAGTCGAAGTTCGCCGCGCCGACCACGCGATAGAAGAGTTTCGTCACAAATCCGCCCGCATCGTCCGTCACCAAGGCGGTGAAGGTCGCGGCGCCCGGGGCACCGTCCGGATGCTGATCGTGGCTCAGGGTCGGCGCCAGGCCGATCGTGAAATTCGCGTCCGAGGTGTCGCCGTAAGCGGGGGCCGCGTTGCCGATCACGCGAATGCGGGCGTTCGAAGTTCCCGGTCCCGTGATGACCCAGTACACGTCGCCCGCCGCGGCAGCATCGATCACGTCCCACGAGCCGGCCGGATAGTTGCGGTTGATCGAAACCGTCGCCGCACCCAGACCGGTTGAGACGTACTGAATGGAGTAGGGATCACCAATCGACAAGAATTCACCGCCGTTGGGCTGCGTGATCTGGGCCGTCGGTGCCGCGATCGTGAAGTTGGCGTTCGACGTGTCGCCGGCCGAAGGTGTCGATACACTGGTGACGCGAATGCGCGCCGCCGTCGTCGGCGAGCCGGCCGCCGTCCATGCTTGCAGGCCGTCGTTCGGCGTGTTGCTGAACAGCGTTTCCCACGTCGGACCGGGATAGGCGCGGTTCAGATAGACATTCATGTTCCCGGAGATCGCGGACGTTGACCAAAGCACGTTGTAACTCTGACCGATGTAGAACGTCTCGCCGCCGTTCGGAGTGTTGACCGTCACGATCGGATTCAACTGGCCGGTCGCATCCGTGGTGTACATGATCGAACGACCGGCAGCGATGGTGGCCGCACCGGGATGCAGGGACAAGAGCTCATTCCAGTAGTAGTAATCGAGGCCAACCGCGTGATCGCCGTCCTGAATGCCGATCGACGCGTAATCGTTGTCGTTGGTGTTGGAATTCGCGCTGAGATTCACCGTCTGGTACTGGACCTTGATCTTGCAGTCACCGGTGACCGACGGATAGTAAGCCGGGTCGTAGATGATGACCTCGAAATTCTCCGTCACATTCGTGTACTGCGTGCGCGCGAGCCACTCGACGACATACCAGTGATTGGCAGGATCGTAGTAGTAGAACACGTTCATGTTCCCGCCGGACTGGACTTCGAGATCGTCCCAGTACGCCGCGACCATGTAGGGCGGTCCAATCGGCGTGCCCATGCGATAGTTGCGGTAGTCCCACATCGCATAGTTACCGAAGGCCAGCCAGCCGTTGTCGCAAACCGTGATCTGCGACGGCACGAACGTCTGCCCGTACATGCGGGCTGTGAACGGCAGTGTCAAGACACCGTAGTCGTCGCCGTCTTCCAGCTGGTCGTCCCAATTGAACGACGTACCGGAACCGCCGAGACCGGGCGCGATTTCGATCCAGCTATATGTGGACGCGATGCCCGCGGGCTGAGTCTCCGTGTTATCGTAAGCGTAGTATCCGTAAGCATCCGGTCCGGAGGGGCTGGTACTGCTCGCGGTGCCGATCGTGATCGAGAAGTTCGTGCTATCGCGGAACCCATTGTTGTCATGTACGACCAGCTGCATCCGGGCCACGCGACCGTTGAACGACTGGCTGCTCAAGGTAACATTGTAGGGGTCGCCGCTGTTTGTGGCATTGGACCCGGCCGTGACCGTGCCGTACGCGCCCAGCGAGTCGTTGACAATCACGTAGGGGTCGAGGGAGCGCAGGATGCCCTGCGCCGAAATCAGCGATTGCAGCGCGGCACCGGAATTCTGGAAGGTCACCGTCACGTTCCCGCTTTCACCCGGGTCGTAGCTGCCGCCCGGCCCGGAGTAAACGTTACTCACATACGTCACATCACCGGATGCGGGCGTGAAGTCGAGGCGGAGGTAGAAACTGCCCGAGCCACTGGTCAGAGACAAGTAGAGTGAGACCGGCTCGCCATTGAAGACGGAACTTACGGTAAAGCGGAATGGCGTCGAGTTCGTCCCGTTGCCGCCGGCGGCGATGTTGGCATAGGCGCTCACGCCTTGCGTGATCGTGATTCCCGGAGACGAAGTGGAAAGCGTCCCGGAAATGCCGCTGATCGTGCTACCATTGTAGTTGTGAATGCCGATGGAGAGATCAATCGTCTCGCCCGGATTCAACACGCCGTTGCTGTTGCCGATCGTCCCACCGCTGTTGTCGTCGTCAACCGTGCGGCTGTTGTAGGCCAGACCCGAGGCGGCGTTCACCAGAATCGAATCGCGAACCGTCCGCAGGTCATCCTTGGTGATCGTCACGTACAGGTAGCCGGTCGTCGTGATCGTCACCGGCAGGTTGATGGCGCCGAGTCCGCTCGTATAGCCGCGAGTCCACGATTCGGGCGAAGACCACGACCCTTTTTCGAGACAGACGAGCGCCCCGTTGACCGGCGTGCCATGGGAGGCGTCCGCAACCGAGATCGCCACGTTGTTCGCGCCGACGGCAATCGACGTCGGCTTGGTTACGACCGCCGAAAGTGGCTGCTTGATCCAGATCGGAACGGACGGATCACCCATCAGGTTCGACCAGTAGCTGAACTGCTGGACCTGCCCGCTATGGCCAACGTTCCAGTAGTTCAAGTACAGCTGCAGCTTGGCCGCCACCAACAAGGGGCCCTGCTCTTCGAGATCAAGGCCGTAGAGAGCGTACATTGCACCCGCGTCGATGACGTTATTGTAGGGCACGCTCGTGCTCAAGGTGGCGACACCCACGCAGCCAATCGCACCCGCGGGATTTGACGTGGTTTGGGCCGGCGGTTTCAACCAGCGCTCGGACAGCGACTCGCCGGTCTGGAAACTGCCCGTGCCGCACGTGACCACCATCACAAACGGAGTCCGCGGGTCCGCCGGAACCGTTGAGGTCGTAATATCAGCCGGGCCGAACTCGCCGATATAGGACAGGCGGTAATTGAACACGCTGATTCCGCTGCCGATCCGGGCGGCGAGGTCCGCCGTGACACCGCTGCTGCCATAAACGTTCCAATACACCGTGTTCACGCCGTGTTGCAGCATGATCTGACGCGTGTACTCTTTTGTCGAGGGGTTCGAGGCGATGTGGCCCGTATTGGAAGCACACCATGCGCGGGTGAACCAGCCGCTATCCGGAGCCATTGAGGGCGCGGCTTCGTACCGTGTCGTCTTGCGGATGATTCCTACCAACGCATCGCTGGTCTCGATGTTGCTGAGACGACCCACCGCGACGTCGGGTACCGGGTCGGGATTCGGCCCGCCGGAGCTCAGGGTGCCGTAGTAATTGTCCCACTGCGACGAGCTCTCGGAACCCGTCCAGTGCGTTGGCACGTAGTACGCGCCGCTGCCATTGTCCGGATCGCCAACGAGACAGACGTATTCCAACTTCCCGCCGGTCTGATTATAGACCGCGGTGATCGTGTCCCTGATCGCCTGCGTCGTCCACGTCCCTGAACGGACCGATACGTCGATCCCCTTCAGTTTCTTCCACTGGGCCAGTTCGCCCACATTGCTGATCACCGTCGCATCCGTCGAACAGAAGATCAGCATATTGCCCGGGAATACGGGAAGCGCGTCGATCGCGCTGTCCTCGAAGTTCTCGAACATGCTGTACATCTTCTTGAACGAAGGCGAAATCGAGGTGGGGACAAACAGGATCTCGTTCGGACCGGTACCGCCGACATTCTCGACGATCACTTCGAGATCGTCATACACGCGGCGCTCGCCCGTCACCGGATTGACCTGCACCGGGAAGATGTTGAGAATCACGAACCGGATGTCGCGCAGCGTCATCGGCTCCGAGATCGTCGCGATCTGCGCCGGATACCAGTCGTTGTTCGCGTAAATCTCGTCCGCCGGAAGCACCGGGACGGACGGCTCATAGCCATTGTCGCCTTGCAGCGGTTGCACCGGAGCGGGAACGCCGCCCTGCTCAATGTGGAATTGCTGATTCAGAATCGTCAGGTCCACATTCCCCGTGCGATCGACCATCAAGAGCCGGGCTATACGCGGAACATCGGGAAAGCCCGGTTCGAGCGTATTGGCCTCGCCGAGCATCTGCATGGTCTGGTACGTCTCGCCGCCCACCTCCGCGGTACCGTACTCCACGGGAGGATCATAGAACCTCAGTCGGACCGCTGCCGGGCTCGGATCCAGCATCTCCTGCGGCATGCGAACCACCGCCTGCGGGCCTGCAAGCTGATTGAAATTGGCAGGTACCATGACCGGTCGGACCGAAGTCTGCGAACCGGTTTCCGCGGCATAACTGCCGGGGACTAAGCAAATTGCTACCAGCACGGCAAGTATCAGGCTAATCTGTCCGAGCTGGTCAAACTGTCGCCGAAAACTCATTGGGGTGCTTCTCCTAACCTCAAAACGCCAAGTTGCACTGCGTTACACAAGTGATATAGCTACATTTAGCAGTGCTAATTTACGTGGTTTTTGACTGTGAATCAACCGCAAGCGACCGATTTGTCACACTCGGTAAATGCGTACTAATGCACAAATTGCAGTAGCTGCCGACGGGAGTTGGAGAATATTCTCGGAGCTGAATGAGACATGAATCACCTACCGTGCAGGCTGAAACAAAGCGGCCAGGGCCATTTGGCCCCGGCCGCCCGGGAATCATAGGGGTGATCCGCGTCGCCTACTGCCCATCCCAACCGATGACATAGAAGAAGCGCCTTACCTCGGCAATGCCGTCCGGCACCACGAAGCTGTTCCCCGTCGTCACCCAGGCCGGATTCCAGGTCCACGGTCCGTCCGGAGTCGTCGAGTAGAGAATCTTATAGCCGTAATTCGTGTCATCGGCCCAGTGCAGGGTCACCAGACCACCGCTGGGACGGGAAAGTGTCACGGAAATCGGCTCGGTCGGCGGCGGAGGCGCGATCAGCGGGGCCGTGACGGAGACATCGTCAACATACCAGCCCTCACGATGAGCACCCGCGTCCGATCCGAAGCGAAAACGAAGCTGGATATCTTGCCCGGCATAGGGATTCAGATCAAGCGACTCCGTGGTCCAGGTCGAAACCGTGGCCGAGTAACAGGCCAGTCCCGGCATCGGGCCGGTGAACGGATTGCCTCCGCCGGCCGTCGTCCGGAAGCGACGATTGTACCCGGCAGTGGGGAAGACCTGCGTAAATGCGCCGCCGTCGGCCGAGACTTCGAGCACACCGCCATCGTACGCCGAGTCGGGAAACGTGGTCGAGACCTCCGCCTCAATCTGGTAGGAGTACCTTAGCGTCGCGTTCGCCGGGAGCGCCGTCAGCACCGGTGAGAGCAGCAGCGCATCGTTCAGGGCCGCATAGGTTCCCGTACTGGGATCTCCGCATTTGTACGAGTGAGTGCCGGTCTGCGCGAGCTCCGTGGAGATGTGCCACTGGTCCACCCAACTGCCGCCGCTCGCCGCGTGGGTCCAGAGCGGTGCCCCACTCTCGAAGCCCTCGCTTAAGATCGTTTGCAACGTGGCAATCGTGAAATCGGCCGCGGAGACATCGGTCTGAGCGCCATCGTTCACGGCCGTGATGCGAACCCGGCAGGCCGTCGAAATCGGACTGACGACTACCCAGTCAAACAGCCCATCGTTGGCCGTCCCGGCATCCAGCACCGTCCACGGACCGCCGCTTCCGGTCCGCGAAAGTTCGACGCGGATATTACCCGCCACGCCGGCGGGAACCCAACTAATCGTGCGGGTATCGCCCGTGAACCAGAAATCTCCGCCGTCGGGAGCCGACAAGGTCAGTCCCGCGATCGAGAAGTCCGTCGCCGAAACGTCGGTTTGCAACGGGTCAGAGAGTGACGTAATACGCACACGGCAGGTGCTCGACGCGGCCCCGGTTACGGTAAAGGAGAACAGACCGTCGTTCGGTGTCGAAGCCGTTAGCGGTTCCCACGGCCCGCCGGTGCCACTGCGCGAGAGCTCGATGCTGATGTTGCCGCCGACATCGCCGGGATGCCACGCGATATCGCGGACATCCGCGCCATACCACTGCTCGCCGCCGTTCGGAGCGATCAACGTGAGGTCCGCAATCAGACTACCGGTCTGGTCGGTCGTGTACACGACGGCGCGGCCCGCGGCCAGCGGTGCGGCGCTCGGTGCATACACATTCCAATAGCAATATTGGAGGCCCGCCGAATGGTCCGCGTTCTGGATTCCGGTGGTGGAGTATTCGTTGTCGTTGACGCCGCCGACCGCGGTGCAGTTACTCGACTGCGCAACGGATTGGTACTGCATCAGAATCTTGCCGTCGCCGGAGGCGGAGGGATAGACCGCCGGATTCATGAGCACGATCTGGAAGACTTCATCCACTAATGTGCATCGCGTCTGGACGCGCCACTGCACAATGTACTGAGCGTTGGCCACATCATGATAGATCCACACACCCGGATTCGCGATTCCGCCAATCACCAGGTCATCCCAGAAGGCGGCGACCATCGCGGGCGGACCGAGCGGGCCGGGGATCGGATAGTTGCGGAAGTCCGTTATGTCCGTGTGATCGCCGAACGCGATCCAGCCATTCGAGCAGATCGTAATCTGCGTGTAGTCCACTCCGTAATAACGGAACGTGAACGGCAGCGTGCGCAGCGCGCTCTGATCCTGATCCTGCGCGTTATCGGTCATCCCGAGGTTGGTTCCGACTCCGCTGATCTCGGTCCAGAAATACTGGCACGCCGCGCTGGCCGGCGAGGTTTCCGTATTGTCGAACGCGTAGTAGCCGTAGGCGTCCGGACCCGTTGCACAGGTCGTGGCCACCAGTCCGACGTTTTGCAGGAATTCCACGGAATCACGGAAGCCGGTCACGTCGGTCAGCACCAATTGCATTCGCGCCGTGGACCCGCCGAGCGCCTGTGCCGAGGCGACCAGCGCGAACGGGTTGCCGCTGTTCGTGGCATTGGCGCCGTTGGCGACCGCGCCATAAGTTCCAAGGGAATCCGTGACAGTGATGTCGGGGTCCAAGGAGCGCAGGATCGCGCTGGCGTTCGTGAAAGCAACGGCCCCGGAGTTGTTGATCGTCACCGTCAGCGGACCCGTGTCGCCCGGATCGACGCGACTGTTGCCGTCGGGGAATGAACTGCTGACAAATGCCACATCGCCGCTGGACGGAGTGAGATCGAGCCGAATGACCTGTGTACCGGCCGATGATGTGGTCGTCAAGAAGAACGAGATCGGCTCCGCGTTGAACAGCTGTGCGGTTTGAATCCGGAACGGAGTTGTCGGAGCCGCATTCGCGCCAACCGCGATGTTGGGATAGCCGCGCGTCGCGCCCGTCACGGAAACTCCCGGATGCGAGCACGATAGCGTCCCGCTGATGCCCGTTACCGTAGAGGTCGTACCGCTATTGGTGAGCCGGAGATTCAGGTCGATGGTCTCGCCGGGGTTGAGCACGCCGTTGCTGTTGCCAACCGTGCCACCTGAGTTGTCGTCGTCAACCGTGTTGCTGAAGAACGAGAGCGAGGCGGCAGCCGAGGCCACGGTGATCGTGCCGTTGTAGGTATCGATGCCGGGGCCGGTTACCGTGATGATCATCGTCCCGGTGGTCGGCGTGGACACAGCGAGATTCACGATGCCGTTTTCATCCGTGTAGCCGCGGGCGAACGTCTCGGTACCCTTCACCAGGCCGACGAGGGCCCCGGGATCGGGCGAACCGCCGCCGACGGCGACCGTTACGGTGACGTTGTTGGTGTTCAGTGGAATGGACGCGGGGTGCGTAACCACTGCCGTGCGTGGCACGCGCGTGAAGAGTTCCACTCCGGGATCGCCCATCAGGTTTGCCCAGTAGCAGAAGTTGTTCACCGAGGCATCGTCGTGCCCTGAGTAGGTTTGATAGAGCGCCAGCTTGCCGGCAATCAGCGCCAGACTCTGTTCGCGAATACCGAGCGAGAAGATGCCGTGCATCACGCCCGCATCAACGATGTTGTTCTGCGCAACGTGCGTTCCTGAACCCGACATCCCGACCGCGCCGATCGCTCCGATTGGAGTCGATGCCGTACCCTTGCGCACCCACGCTTCCGACAGGACATCACCACTGCCCGAAAACGTCCCGGTTCCGCAGGTGACCGTCATCACAAACGGCAACTTGCGGCCGTTAGTCAGACCGTCGATCTCGATGGGATCCATCTCAAACAGCCAGCTCATGCGATGATTGAACACACACACGCCCTGATCAATGCGCGGCGCCATGATCTCGGCGGTCATGTCGCTGGTCATGATATTGAAGTAGACCGAATCCATGCCGTGTTGCAGCATGATCTGCCGCGTGTACTGCTTCGTCGAGGCGTTGGATTCGATGGTCGCAATGTGCGCGGCGCACCACGCGCGACGAAACCACGTCGTGTCCGCGACGTACGGATCCGCTTCGTAGTTGACGGTCTTCGTGACCATCGCCCCGAGTTGAGTGGCATCCAATACCGGCAGACGACCGACCCCGATGTCCGGCACCGGATCCGGATTCGGTCCCGTGCCCAACGTCCCGAAGAAGTTGTCGAGCTGCGTGCCGTGCGTGGCGAGATTGTAACCCGCACCACCGGACGGATCGCCCACCAAACACACGGATTCGAGAGTGCCGCCGCTGTTGTTGTATTCCGTTACTATGTAGTTCCGAATGAGGACTGCATCGTTCCCGCCGATGGCCGTTGCCGTGGTCAAATAGGCATCATTGCCCTTCTTCCGCCGCCAGTCCACGAGCAGCTGCGTGGTCGCCTGCGTCGTGCCGTCTGGACAGATAAATAGTTGCTTCCCCGGGACTACCGGCAACGCGTCCAACGCGCTGTCGCGGAAGTTCGTCACCATCGAGTACAGCTTCTTGAAGCCGGGTGTGATCGATTGCGGCACGAGATCGATCTCGTGCTCGCCGATTCCGCCCAGATTCTCCACCGCTACTTCCAACTGGTCGTACACGCGAATCTCGCGCGTGACCGGATTCACCTGAATTGGAAATACCGACAAGTTGACGATCCGCAGGTCGCGAAACGTCGCCGGAGTACTCACCGCGGCGACTTCCGCGGGGTACCACGCGTCCGTCGAATAGATTCGACTATCGGGAGTCACCAACATCCGGCTTTCTTCGTCATTCGATTGCAGCGAAACGAATGGCGCGGGAAGTGCGTCCAGCGACTCCACATGGTAAGATTGGGAAACTATACGGACCCCGACTTGCCCATGATTACTGACCATGAGCACGCGGTTCACCATCGGCAAGTCTGGCTGACCCGGCAAAAGAGTGGAGCCTTCACCGTCCATGCGCAGCGCAACATACGATTGGCCGCCCAGCTCAATACCCAGCCGTGTGAACGGCGGATCGTAAAAGCCGAGGCGGATGGCCTCCGGATTGCTGTCGATTAGTTCAGTCGGGCAAGGGACCGCCGCCGATGGACCGGTCAGGCGGTGAAAATTGGCAGGGATAGATCCACCCAAAGGCGTTGCCCATACGATTGCAGATGTCAACATGGTTGTCGCAAACAGGCAACAAATTGCTACGGTTTTTCTCACGTCGTCACTCCGTTTCTTGTCCATTCCGAGAAGGCAAATCCGCTATTGTCGGCAGTGCGCGATGTTACGAGTCAGGGGCCCACTTAATATACCGACGATTCGAGGCGGTTGCAAGGGCCCGACGCCGAGTTCGGTGAGTCTCTGGCGGAACTTCAGGACCGAATTCGCCAGACCCTGCACATTCTGCGCGTCAGTCCGTCCGAAGCACTGCAATTATTTTGTGCGAATGAAGCTAAGGGAGCGGTTCTGACCGGAGACCCGACCGGCGCCGCGGCTCCCGTGCTCGGGAATCAATTTTGCATGATCTCGTAACAATTCGCTCCGCCGGCGGGGAGTGTCGGAATTCTGCAACGTCAAACATCCGCGACGAATGGTGAACTCGGGCGCACAGACTGAGGCCGAATACGGAGTAGAGAAGCTCACCGCCGAACTCGACGCGCTGCGTTCGAGGCTGTACGAGCTCGAAGAGATGGAAATCGCTCGCGTCACGGAAGAGCAAGAGCGATTCGATTCGCTCGGCGTCCTCGATGAGTACGCCAAGCAGCTCGAGGAATCGCGGGATAAGCTGACGCGTCTGTTCCGCGCCGCCGCCGCCGTACAGGAAGCCCGTACCGTGCAGGCGACGTTGCAGCGGATTGCTGATGCGGTCCATGAGGCAGGTTGGGGTTCCGTCTCCGTCAGCCTGTTCAAGAACTGGGCAATTGTCCAGGCGGCCTATGTCGGCTGCACACCCGAAGACATCGAGTTTCTGGAGTCCAACCGACGGTCACCGGAAGATCGCGCGCGGCAATTCGGTCCGGCCTTTGAGCGCTTCAAAATCAGCCGCAGCTACTTTGTACCGGCCGAAGAGTTGCCGTCCGTGATCCCCGTGGACACGGTCGTGCCGGGCCGCCGTGAGGTGCAGCCGGGCGACGAATGGAATCCGATGGATCTGGCATACGTGCCGCTCTACGGTTCCGGCGGCCGCGTGATCGGCTCCGTCAACTGCGATGATCCCGTCGATGGCAAACGCCCCACGCCCGAGGCATTTCTCTATCTCGAATTGTTCGCCGATCTCGCCGCGACCAAAGTCGAAACCGCGCGGCTACTCGAACAACAACGGCGGACCGCCGAAGCGTATCGTGAGTCCGAAGAGAAGTACCGCTCCGTCTTCACGCGCTCGGGCGACGGCTTCTTCCTGATGGACGAGTACTTCCGCGACTGCAATGCGAAAGCCTGCGAAATCTTCGCCTGCACGCGCTCCGACCTGATCGGCGCGTCGCCCGTGAACTTCTCCCCCGAAATCCAGCCCGACGGCAGACCCTCCACCGAAGCGGCCCGGGCGTATATCATGGCGGCCATGGCGGGCAGCGCGCAATCCTTCTACTGGAAGCATCGGCGCAAGGACGGCATACTGATCGACTGTGAAGTCTCCCTGTCCTCCGTCGAAATTGGCGGGGAGGGACTCGTGCTGGCAATCGTGCGCGACATCACCGAACGGCGGCGTGTCGAAGCGGCGATGAAGGAAAACGAAGAACGATTCCGCTCCGTCGCCGACGCTACGCCCGTGATGATTTGGATGATCGATGAAAACAACGCGCTCGCGTATCTCAACCGCATGGGCTTCGATTTCCTCGGACTGCCGCCGGACCAGCAGTTCAAGGCCGACTGGAGTCACCATCTGCACCCGGACGACGCGGCGAGATTCCAGGCCGAATTCAAGGCCGCCACCGCTGAACGCAAGCCGTTCTCGCTCGAGTATCGGATGCGCCGGCGCGATGGCGCGTATCGCTGGGTGCTTAACCACGGCGTGCCGCGCTACGGGGTTGAGGGCGGGTATCAAGGGTACATCGGTTCCTGTCTCGACGTAGATGACCACAAGGAAACCGTTGCACGACTCACGCAAAGCCAGGTGCTCGTGCAACGCATTCTTGATGCGTCCCCGGACATGCTGTATGTTTTCGATCTCCGCGAACACCGGATGCTGCAAGTGAGTCCGGGCGTCAAACAAAGCTTGGGATTCTCGCCGGACGATCCGGAGCTCCTGAGTCCGAATTTCGTATTCCAGCGCGTGCACCCGGACGACATCAGTCACTATAATGAACGGATGGAAGAGCTGGTGCGCCAGCCGGACGGCACGACCATGCAACTCCAGTGGCGATTCCGCGATAAGCTCAATCAGTGGCGCTGGGTCGAAAGCCGCAACGCGGTTTCGCTGCGGGATGAAGCAGGCAATGCGCTGCAAATCGTTGGCAGCGCCCGCGACGTCACCGACCAGCGATTACGGGAGGTCCAGCATCAAGTCGTCTCCGAGTTGTCGCGCCTGCTTGTCTGCGGCGCGAGCCGGGACCAGTTACTGGACGTGGTGCCGGAGTTGATCGCACAACATATCGGCTTCCCCATCGTGGCCATTCAGTTGCTCAGGCCGGGCGGAGCTACTCTGGATTACTCCGGTTGTTACGGCATGTCACCGGCCACTACGGAGATCTCCGTGGCGACCACTCGCTGCGGGTGGGTCGCCCGCACGGGCGAGGCCTGTGCCTTCGCCGACCTTTCGCGGGAGGAGGGGGAGTTCTGCGAGACGGCGCGGGCCGCCGGATTCCGTGGCTATGTGGCCGCGCCGCTAAGAGACGGAGATCGCGTCTTCGGTGTGCTCATGACGGCGGATCGCGAGCCGCGACCGGAAGCACCCGCCTATGTCCGCACGCTTTCGGCAGTGGCGGACTTCCTCGCCTACCTGCTCCAGTGTCATTGCAAGTGCCGGGCGGAGGGCAAGCTCGTCTGAGCCCTCCTTACGCCAATCGCGGTTGAAGTCGCACCGGCGCCGGTCCTCAAGATCGGCGCTTCGCTTTGCACACGATCTGTTAACATGGTATAATATAACTATTTACGAGTTAGCGACATCCCCCGCGAAAGGCAAGATTGGGCCCGAGTTGACTTTTACCGCCGAGAATCATAAATTCATAGTTTCGCAAGTTCACTGTCTGACCCGTCCAACCCGATGAACAAGATCAAGACGATCATCCAAGGAGCCGCCGGCCGGGATTTCCACAATTTCAACATGCTGTATCGTGACAACTCGGCCTGCGATGTTGTCGCGTTTACTGCCACGCAAATCCCTGATATCGATGGCCGTCGCTATCCGGCCAAATTGGCCGGATCACTATACCCCAAAGGAATTCCAATTCATGCGGAGGCTGAACTGGAGACCCTCGTCCGCAAACAACAGGTGGACGAAGTCGTCTTTAGCTACAGCGATGTCGCGCATGAGTATGTGATGCACTGGGCCTCCCGCGTGCTTGCCGCCGGAGCGGCCTTCCGCCTGGTCGGCGGTCGGGCCACGATGGTTCCCAGCAAAAAGCCGGTGATTGCTGTTTGCGCCGTACGCACCGGCGCCGGCAAGTCGCAAACCACACGCAGGGTAGCGGAGCTGGTGAAGGCGGCAGGCAAGAAGCTCGTGGTCGTGCGCCACCCGATGCCGTACGGCGACCTGGTCAAGCAGGCGGTGCAGCGATTCGCTTCCATCAAAGACCTCAAGGCGCAGCACTGCACGATTGAGGAAATGGAAGAATACGAACCGCACCTCGATCGCGGCTCCATTGTCTATGCCGGAGTGGATTACGAACGGCTGCTGCGGCAGGCCGAGCAAGAGGCGGATGTGGTGCTCTGGGACGGCGGCAACAATGACCTCCCGTTCTTCAAGCCCGACCTGCATATCACCGTCTGCGATCCGCTGCGCGCCGGTCACGAGGTCTCGTATCACCCGGGCGAGGTCAACTTGCGAATGGCTCATGCCATCGTCATTAATAAGATCGACAGTGCGACACCGGAGCAGGTGGCGCAGGTCCGCGCGTCGATTGAGATCTGCAATCCGACGGCGGTCGTGATCGATGCGGCTTCCCCGATTTCCGCGGAGGGAGCGGAGAAAATCCGCGGCAAACGCGTATTAGTTGTGGAAGACGGTCCCACGACGACGCACGGCGAAATGAAGTATGGCGCGGGCGTTGTCCTGGCAAAGCGGTTCGCCGCCGCCGAATTGGTCGATCCGCGGCCGTATGCGGTCGGCACGATCGCCGAGACCTTCCGCAAGTATCCGGGGATCGGACCGCTGCTGCCGGCGATGGGATACGGTGCCAAGCAGATGAAAGATTTGCAGGCGACGATCAAGAAGGCCAAGGCCGATCTGGTCATTATCGCCACGCCCATCGATCTGCGTCGTGTGATTCAACTCGACAAGCCGGCGATTCGCGTCCGCTACGACTTGCAGGAAATCGGATCTCCCACACTCGATACCGTCGTGGCTCCGCTGCTCGAGCGCGGATCCGGCAAACGGCGCTGAAGGTCGCCCGAACGGCGAGCTCATTTTTCTGGTGGCTGTAGCTCAGTTGGTTAGAGCATTGGATTGTGGTTCCAAGGGTCGGGGGTTCAAATCCCCTCAGCCACCCAAATGACATCCGGAGCATCCGAGAAGATCGTCACCCATCCCCGCATTGCGGCCCCATCGTCTAACGGTTAGGACTCGAGATTTTCATTCTCGCAATCGGAGTTCGATTCTCCGTGGGGTCACGAAAAACCCGATACCGGTCGTATCGGGTTTGCTCTTTTCCACTGAGATCGGCTGAGCTACGCGTTCAACTGCCGCCAATCGCGCGCTCCGGTCAGCGCCGCGCCCTCAGGTCCCGGTGCGACAGCCGGTCCCGGTTGATAGCTCAGGTGCACGAGGAAAGCGGCCAGCGGCCAGTACACAAAGTTCATCGTGTCCGATTGCCAGGACGGCGCGTAGAACAGCCACCCGCCATACAGAAACGTGATCGACTCCAGCGTGCGGCCGTATGTCCGGCGTTCGGTCTCCCCCGAGTGCCGCAAGACTCGGCCCCGCCGGTAGATCGAATACAAAATAAACAGCATGATGCCGGTCCCGACGTAACCGTATTCAATCAGCAGCCAGGGGATCGACGTCGCGTTGGAGGACAGCCCCCACTGCGAAAAGTACGCTGACTTGGCCGAATGCCCTTCCGAGATCACGGATTGTGTGATGGAGCCCGGTCCGTTGCCGAACACCGCGTGCTTCGGCGATTCCGCTGCCAACCGCAATGCAGCCACATAGGTGTACGAGCGCTCGTAGCGCTCTTCCGTCGAGGGTTCCAGCTCCGCGGCGAATACCTCGGGCAACTTCCGGACATAGGTGAGCGGGTTTCGTCCTTCCACCCAACCGCCGGAGGCCACGATCACGAAATCCGCGGCCACAATCGCCGCGACCGCGGCCAGCGTGATCCCGATCGCCATGACCGGGCGGCCGAGGAACTCGCGCCGAATCATGAAGATCATCAGTAGCGGCAGGAACATGAAGAAGAACTTGGCCTCGCCCAGCAGCGGGCAGATCATCATGATCCCGATGGCGACAACGAATCCGAGCCGCAGATGGCGCTCCTCGATCATCCGCGAGACCAAGTAGGTGATCAAGATCAGCAGAAACAGCGCCACCGCGGGAGTCTGGCTGATCCCGAATGTCCCGCAGAGCAGATCGGGATCCGACCAGCCGTACACGAAGTACTGGATCAGAACCACGGGAACCTGAATCAGTCCGATCACAAACAGGAAGCGCACATAGCCGCGTAACCATCGCGGCGACGGACTCAAATAGTACGCGGCAACGAACAGACCGAGATAGCGGAATCCGACGCGCATCCCGACAAACGCCGTCGCACGGCCCGAGCCGTTGATAATGGTGGAAAGCACGGCGAACCCGATCAGGACGTAGATCCACTTCTCGAGCGACGGGATCGGCTCCTTGCGGCGAAATGAAAAGAGCGCTGTCCGTCCCAGGAGCAGCAAAATCAAAATATCGATCAACCAGGTCGCCTCGCGCGGGACGGCATGCCAGACGTCCGACAGCCAATCCACCGAATAGACTAGGAGTCCCAGCAGCATCAGCGCTGCCCGCGGAAACAGAAACAGCACGACGGACAGCGGCAGGCCGATGATGCCGAGCAGGAACAGTCGTGATTCGCCGGCCGTGCTGAAGAACGCAAATACCGCGGCGGTATATGCGGCGATCACCATCACGATGGCGCTGCCGATGGCGATGCGGTCGGTTCTCACGAATTCCGGTCCCGATTTCTGGAGTAATTGGACATCTTCAAGAAGCGCTGCAACCCGCGTGCCCCGCGCTGATACTGTTTACCCGTAATTTAGTAACAACTGCTGAGCAAAACAAGCTGCCGTGGGCGACGCCCGCCTGGGTTACCCCGCGCATGCTTGTCATGAACTGTCGGCACAGACTCGAACAATAGTTCAACCATTGCTTGAGACCGTAGTTCCGGTCCGGCGGCCCTTCGACGTGAAGAAAGGTGAATGAGGATGAAAGGCAAAGCTTGCTGTTGGATTTTGGGGGTCTTGGTTGCCTTGTTCCTGCTCTTCTTTGGGACGGTGGTCGGCATCGTGGCCCTCGTGATGAAGTCCACGGGTGGCGCCGCCCCGGTTGTCGAGAAGGACAGCTATCTGGTCATGGACCTGACGGGCTATGTTGAGGAGCATCGGCAGCTGCCCAAACTTCGACTGTTCGGAACGGGCGGCGCGCCCAGTTTGGCCGAGATCCTGACGACCCTCGACCACGCCCAAGACGACCCGAACATCGCCGGTCTGATCCTGCGACCAACCGGTGCCGCGGGGTTCGCGGATCTGCGCGAAATTCGTGAAGCCGTCGTCAGATTCAAGGCCTCGGGCAAACCGGTCTATGCCTATCTTGAGCTCGCCACGGACCGTGATTACTATCTCGCGTCGGTGGCGGACTCGATCATCGCCTATCCCGGCAGGTCCGCCGGATTGGTGTTTGAAGGACTGGGACGGTCAAGTACCTACCTGAAGCGAACGTTCGAAAAGTTCGGGCTCAAGTTCCACGTCATTCACGTGGGCGATTTCAAAGGTGCATTTGAGAATCTCGGAGCGGATAGCATGTCCGCGCCGTTGCGGGCCAGCCTGCAAGCGCTCTACGACGACCTGTTTGCAACCTATGTTAGCGAAACCGATGCCTCGCGCTCGCCCGGCGCCAGGTTCGAGCAGGAACTGTTGTCCGGCGATCACCTGTTGATCACAGGTCCGGAGGCCCTCGACAAGCAGCTTGTGGACCGGAATGCGGACTGGATGGAGTTCGAGAATCAGCTCGGCAACGGTGAAGAGCTGTCCACAACTTCGGTGGCCCGTTACGCGCGTTCGTTGCCGCGTGTACATGGCGATCATATTGCGGTGCTGTTCGCCGAGGGCGAGATTTCCTACACGCCGGACGGGGTGCCGACCATCGACCGCTCTGAAGGGATCAACTCGGACGACATGGTCGAACGTCTGCACGAACTCGCGGAGGACGATCGCGTCAAAGCGGTGGTGCTGCGTGTCAATTCGCAGGGCGGCTCGGCGCTCGCCTCCGATATTATTCTGCGCGAAGTCTTGCGTCTGAAAGCAAAGAAGTCCGTTGTGGTCTCGATGGGCAGTGTCGCCGCTTCCGGAGGGTACTACATCTCGTGCGGCGCCGATTGGATCGTTGCGCAGCCCAATACCGTGACCGGTTCGATCGGCGTCGTGTCCGTGCTGCCCTCCGCGGAGGGGCTCTACCGCAAGGCCGAAGCTCGCGTCGAGACCGTGCGCCGCGGGAAATGGGCCGAATTCTTTCGCCTTGACAAAGACCTGACCGCCGAGCAACGCGCGGTACTCATGCAGATTTCGACGGGCATCTACGACGAATTCGTGCAGTACGTGGCCACCGGGCGCAAGCTCGAAGTGGAGCAGGTGCACGCCGTGGCGCAGGGACGGGTCTGGACCGGAAAACAGGCGCTTGACCGAAAGCTGGTCGATCAACTCGGCGGGCTCGACGTGGCCGTCGCAAAGGCGGCTGAACTTGCCGGAATGGACAGCGCCGCCGTGCAACTTCGGTTCTATCCCGAGGAACAGGATTGGTTCACCTATCTCTCGCGCCGCCTCAATCTGAGCGCGCAATCCGTCTGGACGCGACTGTGGATTGGACCCGAGGAAGCGGCGATCCGGCAGGCGGCGGACTTGCTGCGGAATTTCGCCACCCGACGCGAGTTCGTGCAGGCAACGCTGCCGATCGAGGTTGACTACTGAGCAATGCCGCCGGATCGCACCCTTCAACCGTGAATCGTGACCTCGCCGTCCGTGTGGTCGGATCGCTCGCGGTCAAGGCGCTGCCGGCGATCTATGGCGCGGGGTTCATCCTGTTCGTGCTGCGCGTGGTGCCGCTCGAAGATTTCGGTCGCTACTCGATCACCATCGCCTTCGTGAATCTCGTCGCGGGGCTGTCGCGCGGACTGTGGTCGGCGTCGCTGGTCGGAAGTTCGGCGCTGGGCCGACAGGAAGACGTCTTGGGACCCGTCTTCTGGTTCGGCCTCGCGACCGCGGCGGCCGGGGGCCTGACGGGTCTGATCCTCCTGCCGTTCCTGAATGTCGGACACTCGATGGCGGCGATCGCGGCCGTAATGCTCGTGGTCCTCGTGCCGCGCGATATCGCATTCGGGCTGGCGCAGGCACAGAGCCGGGTCGTCGTCGCATTCCTCATCGAGGCCGGGTACTTCATCGGCTCGCTCTCGGTGTTCATGCTGCTGGCCACCCGCGACAAGTTGGACTCGGCGGAGATGGCGCTCACGGCGAACGTCGTCGCCGCACTGCTGGCGCTGATCGTCGGCATCTGCTTCTATCCGACTTTGCTGAAACCGCGGTTGAGCGGCAAGTTCCGTGAGGTCTATCGCAATGCCCGCTGGTACGGCCTGCTGACCGTCAGCGATATGGCGCTCCAGCAAGGCGACGCGCTGATCGGCGGAGTATTTTTCAGCCCGGCACAGCTCGCGCCGTACCTCGCCGCGCGGACCCTGCTGAAATTCTACACGCTATTCTCGCAGGCGATCAACTTTGTCGCCTTCCCGGTCGCCGCGCGGCTGGCCGCGGCCGGGCAATTCCGCCTCCTGAAACGCCGGCTGCGACAGTCATTGGGCGGTTTGCTGGTCGCCCTGCTGCCGGTAAACATCGTGATCTATCTCACGGCCGACTCGATCTTCCCCTGGTTGTTGGGTGCGAAATATCTGGCGGCGATTCCGTTTTTTCGCGCCTTGCTGGTGATCACCTTCCTCGAACCGATTTACAGCGTCGTTGCGAACGCGATGGTTGCGGCTGGACGCGCGCCGGCGATCGCGCTCCCGCTCGTCTCGGGAATCCTGATCAATCTCGCGCTGAATCTGACGCTCATCCCGCTGTGGGGCATTCAAGGCATGGTCGCGGTGCTGCTGCTGACCTTTGCCTATCTCGCCGGGTTCATGTATTGGCGGATCAAGACCTCTTTTTACACCAACGAGCAGCCGGTGCTCGAAGCGCGCTGATGCGCGAACCAACCCTCTGGAGCGACGAATGATTCAGGAACGAGTGATGCCCGAAGGCGAACACGCCAGTGATGAACTGATGATCTCGCATCACATGGCCCGCTATGAATGGGCCATCGGTAGCTCGCAGGTTCGCGGACGCGACGTACTTGACCTCGGCTGCGGCGAAGGTTACGGAACCAGTCTGCTGCGCGAGGCGGGCTTCCAGACCACCGGGATGGACATCGACTCCGAAATCGTCGAACGGGCGCGACAGAAATACTCCGGCGAGTTCGTGCAGGGAGATATCCGAAAGCTCCCGCTGCCGGACGCCCGGTTCGACTCGGTGGTTTGTTTCGAAGTGATTGAGCATATCGAACTCGATCCGCGGGCCTTTACCGAAATGTTCCGGGTGATCAAGCCCGGCGGCCGGCTCATCATCAGCACGCCGAACATCAAGACCTACAGCGAAGCGGGCAAGAATCCCTACCACTTTCACGAATTCACGCGACAAGAAATGGTCGATCAGCTGAAGGCGGCAGGGTTCGGAGCCATCGAGTTCTACGGCCAGGGCTCGGCGCATCCATTGATCACCGGATTCTATCAAAAATCATGGCTGGTGTGGTACCTGCGGGCAAAACGCGCCGTCGGACTTGCCGGCCCGCGCTTTCCCCGCAAGTGGGTGCATGCCGCCGAAAAGGTCATGACCGGACGCAGCAGCGCCGACTGGAAGCAGGAACAGATCTGGTCGTTCGGCAAGGATGATGAACAAGCGGAAATGATGCTGTTCGTCGCGCAGAAATAAGCGTACGCGACCGATTCCACTCAACCTCCGCCCGCTGCACCGACCGACGCCATGCACGACCCGATTGACATCTACACGATTTGTTACGAGCCTGACGAGTTTCTGCGGAAGTGCCTGGACTCTATTTTCCGGCACACGAGTCAGCCGT
Organism: candidate division KSB1 bacterium; assembly: GCA_016214895.1. NCBI lineage: Bacteria > Pseudomonadati > Candidatus Zhuqueibacterota bacterium. The sequence continues at coordinate 34,631 of JACRMR010000023.1, read as the reverse complement.
ATAATGCGATTGCCGTCGTCGGAAAACGGCCCATCGCCGCCAATCGAAATCAGGGATTAGTGGTCAGCCGGAGCGAGTGGGTCGCGAGCATCGACGCGGATTGTACGGTGACACAGGATAATTGGCTGGAGCTGCTGCTCGAGACGGCCAATAGCCGGCCCGACGTCGGGCTGGTCGGATGCAAAGTGGTGATGTACGATGGGAGAATCTTTTCCTGCGGAACGCTGGAGAACTCCATGCCGCGGGATTTTGATCGGCCCGATTCCGGGCAGTTCGAGAGTGTGGAAGTCGTGCACGGTGTCACGGAGAACCTGATGCTGATTCGCAAGGATCTGCTGATGTTCGATGAATCCTTTGATCGCTCGAAGGGTTACGAAGGGGAGGACTTCGCGATCCGGTTGCGGCGCCTCGGCTACTGCGTACTCTATGACGGTCGGGTCAAGGCTATTCACCACAAGGACCCGGCGCCTCGGTCGTCGTACAACTGGGATCACATCTTCTTCCATCTCAAACATCCGGGCACCGCGCGCCAGCATCTGAAAATGAGTTCCACGCTGGGCGACGTGCTGCGCAAGTTGCGCGACTTGGTCGGCGGAACGGGCAAGAAGCATGCTTGACAAGCTGATCCGCTATGGCGAGGTCGAGCGCATTCTGGGGCCGCATCCCGCGGGCACGATCCTCGAAGTCGGGGCCGGACCGCAGGGGCTTGGCGCCTGCCTCCCGCATCCGTTTGTCGGAGTGGATCCGTGGTATCCGGAGCCGCCGATTCCGCAGCAGAAGGCCGTCCGCGCCAGCGGCATGGCCCTGCCGTTTCGCGATCGCAGTTTCGATATCGTGCTGTGCATCGAAGTGCTGGAACACCTCCCGGAAGCCTGGCGCGCCCCGGTCGTACAGGAGATGTGCCGCGTGGCCCGCCGGCAAATCATCATTACGCATCCGGCCGGCAAGATCGGTAGAATCGCGGACACCCTGTTGAGCTGGCAATATGATCTCTTGCGGCCGCTCGGTGTGCGACGACCGTGGTGGCTCGATGAACACTTCCAGAATCCATTGCCCGATCCGACGCAATACTTGCCCGGGAATTTGCAGCACTTCAAGGTGCGAATTCAAGGACAGGAAAACGGCATGCTGCACATCGGCTGTGTGTTCTTCGGGAATCTGAAGAGCGTCGCGCGCCGCGTCAAGAACAGCTATGATCGCCACCCGGAGTTCGTGAAGCAGATGGTGCACCGGCTGAACTTTCCGCCCTACTATCGGATCATGTGCACACTGGAGCGAGTCGGCCCATGAAATTCGCGCTCTTGATTCACGTGCTCGGCATGGCTTGTCTGATCGGCGCGATCGTTCCCCTGCGGGCAATCGGCGCGCAATTCAAACAGGCAACCGCGGGTCGCGCCCGGGCGGCGCTGGTATTGACGGCGATCCGGATGCGCTTCATCACCGCGGCGATCCTCGGCATCGTGGTGCTGACCGGAGCGTTCATGACGATGACCGGAGGCTATCGGTGGTTCGATTTCGGCAATACGTTCTGGCTCGCCTTCAAACAGCTACTCGGCATCCTGCTCCTCGGTGATGCCCTGTCGGCATTGAACAAGACGCGAAAATTCCGCGCGGCAATCTTGGCGGCGGGAGAGAACGATCAGGCACTCCGCGAACTGCTCGCCGCCGCTCCGCGCAACTTCGCGCGCGCGCGAATCACCGTCGGCGCGGGCTGGCTGCTGGCCATCCTGGGCGTACTGAAGCTCACGCTTTAGCAGCTCGGTGACTTCGGAATACGCAAAGGGGCGGGTTGGTACCCGCCCCTCGGCTGAAGCGCACTTGCGCGTCAACGGCCCTGCGTGTTCCCGCGGAGCTGCGGCCCGCCCGATGGTTCACCGCACGGATTGTCGAACACCGCGTAGATTACGGTCCATTCACTCTCGTACGTATCGCAATAAAACAGGTTTGGCGTGGTGGCGATCTGCTGCCAGAAGCCCGAACCGTCCACATCCTCGTAGCGCCAGACGTAGTAGATGAAGTTCGAGCCGCTGCTCGGCCAGGTCAACTGCACCGCACAGCCCGGAACCTCGTAGTGGTAGGTAATGTCGAGCGGCTCGGGATTCCCGCAGGGAACGCAGTCAAACCAGAATTCGTACGGCCCGTCCGTCTCATTCTGGCCCCCGACTTCCACGTGGTACTCGCCATAGCGCAGGCAGAGCGTCACGATGCGCGCATCATCGCTCAGCACATCGCCCGTGTGATCCGCGTCGTTGTAATCGAAATTCGTGTACAACGCGTCCTCGCATACGCTGTTGTACAGGATCACGTACGGGTCAAGCCCCTCGGTGAAGCCGTGGTGGCCGGGAGTATCGTTGCCGTACACGGTCAAGGTCACCACACTGCACTGGTCAATGCTGAAATCGAACACATCGATGTCGCCGAGGCCGTCCACCGCACCGCACAGGCCCGCCGGGCACTCGAGAAACATGTTCCCCTCGCCGCAGGGCTCATCGTCGATCCCATCCTCGAAGTGGCGCGGCCATTCCGGCGGACAATCCACCGGCTGTATCGGCGGAATGCAGGCGTTCCCCAGGCCGTTGATCGACAGGGCATAGTGGCCATAAGCCGAACGACCGTAACCATCCAATACGATGTAATACGTGCCCGGGTCAAAACAGGCGGCGACGCCCGACAGCATCGTGTGTGCGCCGCAGATGTCCCAGTTGTCATCATTCGAAAAGAGCGGCGTCGAGCTGCAGCATACATCTTGGTACACACACAGCCACGTGTCAAACGTTGACCCGCAGGTACTGATGATGATCGAGTCGCGCTGCGTGACGTTAAACTGATAGACAATGTCCTTGCCGTCGCGGCAATTAGGCCGACGGCAATCATTACCATAGTTATAGGTCTGGCCGTAGTCCACCCAGGTCATGGGAAACGTCTGGTTAATGACCAAGCCCGGGCAGCGATCGTAGCCCTGATCGAGGTTGTCGCCCTCACCGCGACCGGAGCCTTCCAGCCCGCGCTCGGGATACAGGCGTCCGAACAACGCGTAGTAAGGCGCGTACATCTCCTCGGTAATCTCTTGATCCGCCTGCTTCGCGGCTTGAATCAGGTTCCACTCCTGTTCCAGCTGCTCGACCGTGCAGCCCGGAGCCAGCGCGCTGATCGAATGGTCCGGGGCCGCGTTCGCCCAACCCCACGCGGTTAGAAGCAGTGCCGCCACCGTGAGTAGATTCCAACGTCTTGCGTTCATCGCCAGTCCTTTCTTTCCCATATGGCTGTCCACGGCACGTGCGCGGCGCGGAGAGCTCGAAGCCAAGTTTTGCATTGCAGACCCGGTCACCCGGGACAGTCCTCTATATCGAATTATCGGCCAAATCTGTCGCGACTTAAACCCCGAGTACCCTGTTCCCTGTGCACGAAGAGTGAAGAATGTGCACTACGAGTACCTGCTCCATTTTCGAGTTGGCACCCCGCGTCCTTGACTCCTCGCTGAAATCCCATATATTTTATGATCTCAAAAGGTTGCGGCCGCGTTTCGGCCACCTCGCTATTTGCATAACTCCTGTCTTAACAAACCCTTGAATACGAAAACCCCAACGGGGACTTCCTGCGTGGGTCGGTAGTAAAATAGTAGAACGGAACCGGAAAGTCAAACCATCCGCGATTCCGATGACTGGCGCACGTAAACGATCTGTCTTCAGCGGAGAGGACCATGAATAAGACCCGGACGGAACTGTACCTGTTCTGCCTGTTGGCCGGCCTCGGCTTGTTTGCAGCAACTCCTGTGACGGCCGTCCCCGACGTGCTCCCCTTCGGTGTGTACGAGGGGGCCGGCTTCTCTCCGACCATCACGGTGACCGAGTTCAGCGCTGACCGCGTGCGGCTCCATCTGGTGATGGAAAACCTGCCGACCGGATCCGCGATCAACTTCAACAACCCGGTTCCCGGGACGTGGGACGAGATGAACGCCTCCGGAACGCTCGTGCCGCGCTTCACGATCTTCCTTGCCCTGCCCTCCACGGGGAACCCGGCCGCCGTGATCGAGGATTGGCAGACGACCACGTTCAACGTCAATCCGACGATCAATATCCCGGAGAACAATCCCAATCCGGCCGCCGTCATGGTCGGAGATGTCGGAATCTTGGGCGGTGTGCGCGTCGTACCCGTTACCTTCCGCCCAATTCAGTACGCGAATTCCAGTTCGACCTGCGCCGTCGTGACCGAGGCCACGGTTTCCATCGAAATCGATGACCAAACCGGTCAGAATCCCGTCACCACGCCGCGCACCGCCTTCTCGCGCACGTGGCAAAAGGTCTATCAGTCGGTCTTGACCAACTGGGAGTCGATCCCGAGTTTCTACACGAGCGAACCGTCCCATATCCTTCTGATCTATCCCGACAGCTATAGCACGAATCTGTCGTCCTGGATTCGCTGGAAGGAAGAGCGCGGAATCAAGGTGACGGCGCTGCCCAAGAACTCCATTGGCGGCAATCCCAGCGCCACGCAGGTGCATGACCGCATCGTGCAGGAGCTGAATGCATCGTCGCCCCGCATCGACTATGTGTTGCTCTGCGGTGACGAGACACAGCTGCCCATCAGCCCTCTGCATACCGACGACCCGCTTACACGGTTCAGCCAGCAATCGTACAACCCCGGCGACCCGTACACCAACGAGGCCTATTTCTCCTGTGTGCAGGGTTCGGATGTCTTCCCCGATCTGTTTATCGGCCGGTGGATTGTCAACACGCCCACGGAGGTCCAGAACGTAGTCGCGCGCACAATCCTGCACGAACGTGATACCTTTGTGACGGACTCCTTGCGCTTCGAGCGCGCCGCCGTCGCCGCCGATGAGCAGTATCCTTCGCAGCGACTGACCAAGCGTCGCGTGAAGACCATGCTGTGGGATCACGGCTTCCCCAACGTGGATTCGCTCTGGGGAGACAACCAGGGACCGACGCCGTTGATTAACTCAGTCACCCAGGGCGTGACCTTCGTCAATTATCGCGGCACGGGCTGGGACATCGGCTGGGCGGGAATCGGATTCTATCTAAACAGCATCAACCAACTCAACAACGTCCGCAAGCCGTGCATCGTGACCGGGATCGGTTGCGGCGTTGGCAAGTTCGACGGACCTGATGGATTCGGCTTCGGCGAAGACTGGATGTTGGTCGGCACGGTTTCCCAACCAAAAGGTGCCGCCGGCTTCATCGGCCCCTGCTGGAACACGCATACCGTGTACAATGACTGCCTCGATTCCTCGCTCTACCGCGCGTTCCTCGATTGGCACATTCCCACGCTGGGGGCTGCGCTCGCGAGCGGAAAGATGCAAGCGTGGGGCATCTTCGACCTGTTCCTCGAAACTGACGGCGATGTGCGCGAAGTCACCGAGACGATGCTGCGGCAGTACCTCGTACTGAGTGACCCGTCGTTGCAGGTCTTCACCGACACTCCGCTGCGCCTTGACGTGAGTCTGCCGCCGGCCGTCCCGAGCGGGAACTTCAATCTTGAATTGACCGTCGGTAATATGGCCGAGGTGGAAGCGGAAAGCCTGAATGTCACGGTCTGGTATCAGGCCGGTCAGTTTGTGACGCGCTGGATGCAGCCCGGTCAGTCGTTAATTACGATTCCCGTGGTAACTACCGGCTTGGACTCCATCGGCGTGACCATCACGGGTGACAATGTGCTCGCGTTCCACCGAGTACTTGATGTCGGTCCGGTCGGACCGTTTCTTGCCCACGGCGAACTCGCCTTGACCGACAACGGCAACGGCGATGGCTTGGTTAATCCGGGCGAAACGATCGCCTGGAGCGAAACGGCACGGAATATCGGCACGGAGATCGCCAACAGCGCGGCGGCCACGCTCACGACGACGACCGGTGGCGTGGGGATCACGGTCAACAGCGCCACCTTTGGCAACATTCCCGCGGGCGGTACTGCCGTCGGCGCGTCGCCTTACAGCTTCTCCGTAGCCCCGACAATCTCCGGGGTACAGCAGCTCGAATTTGTGCTGCATTGGACGTCGCAGAACGGAGAGCCGACAACCTCCAATGTCTATCTCGATCTGCACGTGCCCTCGATTTCGCTTACCCAAACCGTGATCCAAGACGGCGAGAACGGCATCTGGGAGCGCGGCGAGTTGATCGACCTGCAAGTCACGCTGGCGAACAGCGGAAACGCCACGCTGCTCGGCGGCCAATACTCGCTGGTGACCGCCGATGAATACACCACGATCGTCTCCGCGCCGGTCGATGCGCCGCAGATTGCCGCGGGCACCGACTATGACTTCCCCGAGAATTCGTTCCGCTTGCAGGCCAGTGGCGGCACACCGTCCGGACATCCGGTGGCGCTGAACCTGTCCGCGACGATTCAGATGGGATCTTACCTCTACCAAGTGTCACTGCCGATTCAGTTGACCATCGGGCAGATCGGCCCCCATGATCCGCTCTCCGATGCGGACGGGTTCTATTGGCTCTATGATAACACGGACGTCGAGTACTCGGCTGCTCCGAACTTCCAGTGGCTCGAAATCGCACCGGCGGCGGGAGGACCGGGCACGTTGCTCGAAGCCGCCCAGAGCGATCAAACGTTCAGAGTGCGCGTTCCGTTCAGCTTCACTTACGACGGGGTGGCCCAAGACACGCTGTCTGTTTCGACCGACGGCTGGGTTCGTCCGGGACCGACTTCCGCCACGAATTACGCGAATACGCCGTTCCCCAATCCGGGCGACAACATCTCGTCGATGATCGCCGTGTTGTGGGATGACTTGTTCTACCGCTTCGGTGAGACCGGCCAACTGGCGTATTACTACGACACAGCCACCGATCGCTTCGTCGTCGAGTGGTATCAAGTTCACGATTGGCAAACGGGAACTTATCGGAGTACCTTCCAGTTGCAACTGCTGAATCCCGCGACCTACCCGACGCAATCGGGAAATGCGCAGTGGGTGTTTCTCTACAACGAAGTCTCGACGCGCGCCCTTAGCAACAGCGGAGCCACTGTGGGCTTCGAGAACCTCGCGCAGGACGACGGCGCCACCTACTTCAGTAGCGGGCAGTATGCGCAGTCGGCGGCTGCGCTCGATGCCGGACGGCAGATTCTGCTGACGACGACGCCGCCGGTAATTGTTGCCGCCGATCCGGAGCACACCGCGCTGCCACAAGAAATCGAGTTGGCGCAAAACTTCCCGAATCCATTCAATCCCGAGACGACCATTCAGTTCAGCCTGCCGCGGAGCAGTCCGATCCGGCTGGAGATCTTTGATGTGCTCGGTCGCTCGGTCGCCTTGCTCTCCGACAACGTCGCCGAGGCCGGAATTCACCGCCTGACGTGGAATGGCCGCAGCGAGTACGGTACCGCTGTCGGCAGCGGCATTTACTTCTACCGCCTCTCCACTCCGCTCGGTGTGCTCACGCGCAAAATGATTCTGATGAAGTAGCCGACGATGGCATCGCCCGCATGCCCGCCGCGCCGGGCCAGGGTATCGCGACCCGACCGAAACCCGACTTGTTCCTGGTTCCCCGACTAATTCAACCCCTTAGGAGGTGCTCGATATGGCAAAGAAATGGACTCCCGCGGAAGAAAAATATCTGCTGGAGAACTACGGCAAGGTTCCCATGGCCGAACTCGCGGACCGCTTCGGCGTGACGCGCAAGGCCATCAGCGCGAAGCTCGACAAACTCCGCGAGGCCCACGGCATTGATCCCGTCGGCGCGCGCGAACGCGCACAGCAAAAGACCGGCGGACGACCTTCGCTCTCGGCGTCCGGTCACAAACCGCCCACTCCCGGCGGAGCGATCCCCCGCCCGGTCGCACTGATTGACCTGATTAAGCATCCGCAGATTCAGACGATCGACGTCGAGCCACCGGCCGGTAAAGTGGCTGGCGGCGTGGTCGTCAAGACCGAGAAAGGCTGGCAGCCGGTTTTCGTGGACAAATCCCGCGTCTCAAGTTAAGGGGGCGCCTTGGCTACCATTGTCGTGGATGGCCATTCGCTGACGCCGGAGGCGGTGGCCGCCGTCGCCGCGGGCGAACCGGCAGCACTTAGTCCGACGGCGGCCGAACAGATGCTGCCGGCGTGCAAATGGATCGAAAAGCTCGGTGCGGCGGCTGACGCCGCGCCCGCTGTTTATGGAATCAACACGGGCTTCGGAAGTCTGAAAAGCGAACGCTTCTCGATTTCCGAGGCCCGTCGTGTTTCGCGCAATTTGATCGTCTCGCATTGCGCGGGGGTCGGCCATCCGCTCCCACCGAAAATTGTCCGCGCCGCGATGCTGCTGCGCGCCAACGCCCTCGCGCAGGGCTATTCCGGCATTCGGCCGCGCGTAATTGAGACCATCCTGGAGATGCTCAACCGCGGCGTGATTCCGATTGTCCCCGCGCAAGGTTCGCTCGGGGCGTCCGGCGATCTCGCTCCGCTCTCGCACATCGCGATTGTGCTCTCTCGCGATCCGGACCGCGATACCGAGGAGGACTCCGGCGAAGCGTGGTACCAAGGTGTGCGCATGTCCGGCTATCAGGCGATGCATAAGGCCGGAATCGAGCGCGTCGTGCTGGAAGCCAAGGAGGGACTCGCGCTCAATAACGGCGTGCAGATCATGACCGCCATCGCGCTGCTCACGCTGTTGCGTGCGGAGGCCTTGCTGAAAGCGCATGATATCGCGCTCGCGCTGCACATCGAGGCGACCTGCGGCGTGCGCACGGCGTTCGATCCGCGCATCGCGAAACTGCGGCCGCACACGGGACACGCGACTGTCGCCAACAACCTGCTCGCGCTGTTGCAAGGCAGCGAACTCGCCGACTCCGATCCGCAACGCGTGCAGGATGCCTACAGCATTCGCTGCGCTCCGCAAATCGCCGGAGCCGCTCGCGACGGACTGGCGCACGTACGGTGCGCCATCGAGACGGAAATCAACTCCGTCACCGACAATCCGCTCGTGTTTGCCGACGCCGGCGAAGTCTTGTCCGGCGGTAATTTCCATGGCGATCCCATCGGTCTGCCCGTGGACTACATGAAGATCCTCTTGTGCGAACTCGGCAATCTCAGCGAACGACGAGTCTCGCGGCTGATGGATCGACACCTGAACTTCGGCTTGACTCCCTATCTCGCTCGCAAGCCGGGAGTCGAATCGGGATTCATGATCGCGAGCTATACCGCATCCGCGCTCGTCGCCGAAAGCAAGGTGCTTGCCCACCCCGCTTCCATCGACACGATTCCCACCTCCGAGAATCAAGAGGACATCGTCTCGATGGGCACCCACGGCGCGCGGCAGGCCATGCAAATCCTCGAGAATATCGAGCGTGTCGTCGCGATTGAGCTGCTCTGCGCCGCACAGGCGGTTGATCTGCGGAAGGAGAATGTGCCCCACGCGATGCTCGGACGAGGTTCACAAGCCGCGCACGAATTCCTTCGCAAAAGTATACCGGTCCTGACACGCGACCGCGTCCTCGCCGGCGACATGGAAAAGGCGATTGAACTGGTGCGCGACGGTGAACTGCTCGCAGCCGTGAGCGCGGCGGTTCCGCTGGAATGAGATCTGCCGACCGCGCGATCAGCTCCGCCCAGCGGCACCCCGACTACGAGACGCTGATCTATCTGACGGCACTCTCGGTGATGTGGCTCACGCCGCAGAATCCGGAAGCGAAGCGGTTGCTTGAACACTACCGCGACCGTCAACTCGATCAGGCCGCGCTGCGCGAAGCCGCGCTGCAACTGCTCCTGCTGGCCGGATTTCAGACGTCGCTCGAAGCCTTCTTTCAGATTCACGAGGTCTTCAACGCGACGCTGACCGGCGATCCGCGCGAACTCGAAGAGAGCTTCAGTCAAGTGTGGCTGCATCGCGGCTATGACTTGCAGGCCAAAGTGTATGCGGGCAGTGTTGAGAAGCTGCGCACGAATCTGCTGGCCATTTCGCCCGAACTCGAAGCGTGGACCGTGATGGTCGGTTATGGGCTCGTGATGTCACGCCCCGGACTGCCGCCGCACTGGCGCGAACTGCTCGAAATCGCCGCACTGGCCGTGCAGGGCTTCCCGCGCCAACTGCACTCGCACATCCGCGGCGCGCTCAATCTCGGCGCCACGCACGACGAAGTCGAGCTGGTGTTGCACACCGTCGAGGGCTGGCTGGACGAGCCGCACCGCGCCGAGATCTGGCGGTTGTGGAAGAGCATCAAATAGATGATCGATGAGAGATGATAGATGACTCCGAGCTGTACGGGCCGATTGCATCGCCCGTTTTGATCGTTGAGAGCTGATAGATGTGGGGTGAATACGCCGTAGCGCCGCACAGAGTGCGCGATCTCGGAAACGATCAACGCTGAAGGCCTTTCCGTAGGGGCCGATTGCATCGCCCGTTTTGATCGATGAGAGCTGATAGATGATAGACGACTCCAAAACGATCAGCGATGAAACCGGTTCATTCGCGGCGGCACGTGCTGCACTCGTCATTGCGTGATGCCATGTTCGAGGAGGGAGACCCATGAAAGCGATCACCTACACGCGCTATGGACCGCCGGATGTACTCCGGCTTAGCGAAGTCGCGACTCCGGTTCCGAAGGCCAGTGAAGTCCTGATTCGAGTACGAGCCGCGGCGGTGAATTACGGCGACTTGACGGCTCGAAACTTCGGCAACTTGTCTTCTCGAGAGTTCAACATGCCCCTGCTCCTCTGGCTGCCGGCACGATTCGCGTTCGGTTTCAGCACGCCGAAGAAGCCGATTCTGGGCAGTGAATTGTCCGGGACGGTCGCGGCGATCGGGAGGAGCGTAACGAAATTCAAAGTCGGTGACGAGGTTTTTGCATATACTGGCATGAAGATGGGGGCCAATGCCGAGTACTTGTGCCTGCCCGAAAGCGGAACCGTAGGACTGAAGCCGAACAACATGTCGTTCGCGGAAGCGTGCGCCGTACCCTATGGCGGGATCATGGCGCTGAGCCTCCTCAAGAAGGCGGACATCAGAAGCGGACACAAGGTCCTGATCAACGGCGCGTCCGGCGGGATCGGTTCCATGGCCCTGCAACTTGCCCGATATTACCGGGCGGAAGTGACCGGAGTCTGCGGCACGCCACGCCTGAGTTTCGTCAAAGCGCTGGGAGCGGACCACGTCGTCGATTACACCAAAGCGGATTTCACTCAAAGCGGCAATCGCTACGATCTGATCTTTGACGTCTTGGGCAGGAGTTCATTTTCCCGCTGCAAAGCTTCGCTGACCGCCAATGGCCGTTATCTGCTGGCAAGCTTCAAAACGAAGCAGCTCCTGCAAATGCTTCGCACTTCGATCTCCGGGAGCAAGAAAGTCATCTGTGCGATTGCCGCCGAAAAGCCCGAATACATGGTGGTCTTGCGAGACCTTGCGGAGGCCGGTGTGATCCGCACGGTTGTCGACCGGACCTTTCCCTTGGAGCAGGCGGCCGACGCTCACCGCTATGTGGAAGCGGGACAGCGAACAGGAGCCGTCGTCATCACGATCCCGTAGGGGCTGATCGCATCGCCCGCGTAGCGCCGCACGGGCTTGTTGCCCAAATCAAAATCCGCCGAGCGGGGTGCCCCCACCCCGCCGGAATCGGAGTGAGTCGTGCCCCAATTTTCATCGCCGCTGTAGGTTCCTTCTCAGATTCCGGGCCCCCGGGGACGGGTGCCTCAGCGAAATCATTTCGGCAACGAGCCCGCACCGCTATGCGCTCGGTTCGGTGAGCGATGAACGATAAAGCCGATTTGCCGTGGCGGGTTCCAGTACCCCAGTCCGGCATGACCGACCTCTTCACCTGCTAAATCGAATCGTTTCCCGGTTCTCAATCCGCATCCGCCGGCGGTGTTCTTCCGTGCGTGCCCCAATGCGCGGAGGATGACACTGACTTGCGAACTCTGCGCGCACGAGTGGAATGTCCCGGCGGACTTCCGCAACGAGCCGTGGACTGACGTGTGTACGATTGAGTGCTGAATTGCCCGAAATTGCGGCAAGGGGAAACTGGCGTATTCAAGATTGTAGGCCGCGAAATCTCGAGCGCAGATCCCTGCGGCGCGACAAAGAGACAGCCACGTGGGGCCGCGGCTACAGGAATTGCAGACGCGCGGGCGATGCAATCAACCCCTACCCTCGGATTTCATCGTTCATCGTTCCGCGTTCATCGCTTCGGCCTCTTCCTCCTCTAAGCCTCGCTCCCGCCTGAACTTCTGCCATTCTGACCTCAGGTAATGCACTAACTCTGCCATATTGGCGTATTTTTCGGCACACATCGCGTGTGCCTTTGTTTTATCTGCAATATTTATAATTACTAAAATGCACTGGAACCATCCTTGCATAGATATTGTTCGAGAATTAGGTTCAACTTCGACCATCAACTAACCCAGAGATAACGAACATGTCCAAAATCATCGGCATCGACCTCGGCACCACCAACTCCTGTGTCGCGGTCATCGAAGGCGGCGAACCCGTCGTCATCCCGAATTCCGAAGGCGCCCGCACCACACCCTCCGTCGTCGGCTTCTCCAAGAGCGGCGAGCGACTCGTCGGCGCGGCGGCCAAGCGGCAGGCCGTCACCAACCCGAAGAAGACCGTCTATTCCATCAAGCGCTTCATGGGCCGCCAGATCCACGAGGTCAGCGAAGAGATGAAGCGCGTCCCCTACGACGTGGTGTCCTCCGATGGTCAAGTCAAGATCAAGATCGACGACAAAGACTACACGCCGCCGGAAATCTCCGCCATGGTGCTGCAAAAGATGAAGCAGGCCGCGGAAGATTATCTCGGCGAGAAGGTGACCAAGGCCGTCATCACGGTACCAGCCTACTTCAACGACACGCAGCGGCAGGCGACGAAAGACGCGGGCCTCGTCGCGGGCCTCGAAGTGCTGCGCATCATCAACGAGCCGACCGCCGCCGCGCTCGCCTATGGTCTCGACAAGAAGAAGGACGAGAAGATCGCCGTTTATGACCTCGGCGGCGGCACGTTCGATATTTCAATCCTCGAACTCGGCGATGGCGTGTTTGAAGTAAAGTCCACCAACGGCGATACGCACCTCGGCGGCGACGACTGGGACATGCGCCTGATCGACTACCTCGCCGAGGAGTTCAAGAAGGCCGAAGGCATCGACCTGCGCAAAGACCCGATGGCGCTCCAGCGGCTGCGCGAAGCCAGTGAGAAGGCCAAGTGCGAACTCTCCGGCCAGACGCAGGCGCAGGTCAATCTGCCCTTCATCACGGCCACCGCCGACGGCCCGAAGCACCTCGACATGACCGTCACGCGCGCGAAATTTCAGGAGCTGACGGAAGACCTCGTGCAGCGCTCCATCGAGCCGACGAAGAAGGCCCTGCGCGACGCGGGCCTGTCGCCGAAGGACATCGACGAGGTGATTATGGTCGGCGGTTCGACCCGCATGCCGCGCATTATCGACGTCGTCAAAGAATATTTCGGCAAGGACCCCCATCGTGGCGTTAACCCCGACGAAGTCGTGGCCGTGGGCGCGGCGATTCAGGGCGGGATTCTCACCGGCGACGTGCATGATGTGGTGCTGCTCGACGTGACGCCGCTGTCGCTGGGCATCGAAACCATGGGCGGTGTGCTGACCAAACTAATCGACGCCAACACCACGATTCCCACACGGCGAACGGAGATCTTCTCGACAGCGTCCGACAGTCAACCGTCGGTGGAAATTCACGTCCTGCAAGGCGAGCGGCCGATGGCGATTGACAACAAGTCCATCGGCAAATTCCAGCTCGACGGCATTCCGCCGGCGCCGCGCGGCATTCCGCAGATCGAAGTCACGTTCGACATCGACGCCAACGGCATTCTGTCCGTGACGGCCAAGGACAAGGCCACGAACCGCGAGCAATCCATCAAAATTACGCACTCGAGCGGCCTCACGAAAGAAGAGATCGAGCGCATGAAGGGCGATGCGAAAGCGCACGCCGACGAAGACCGCAAGCGCCGCGAGGAAGCTGAGATCCGCAATACCGCCGACGCGCTCGCCTTCCAGACCGAACGACAAATGACTGAACTCGGCGACAAACTCACGGGCGACAACAAGTCCAAGTTAGAGGCCGCGGTCGGTCGCGTGAAAAAAGCCCTCGAAGGGCGTGACTTCACGGAGATAAAATCGGCCAGTGATGCGCTGAACGAAACATGGACACAGATCGCGCCCAGTCTCTATCAGCAGCAGCAGCAAGCCGAACCGCAAGCGGAGCCGCAGGCCGAGTCAAGTGGTTCCAACAAGGGCGACGATGTCGAGTACGCCGACGCCGAAGTCGTGGACGAAACGAAGAAGAAGTGACTCCGCCACCCCTCTGATTCCCCCCCACATCTTGTGGGGGGCAGGGGGGGAGGAAAAAATTTTGAAGGCGTGAAATTTGAAACGTGAAAGCCCGACCGTAGGGGCTGATTGCATCGCCCGCCCCTCGCGATAGATGAGAGATGATAGATGAACAACCGTAGCGCCGCACAGCCGTGCGCGATCTTTGTAGCGCCGCATCGACATGCGCTCGGGACATTCTTTGCGGCGGCACGCTCTTGAGGCCTGACGTGCCCCGCCAACGCACATCCGCCGAGGCACCCGTCCGCGGGTGCCCGGAATCTGGAATACCAAGCATTCATTCCGAGCGGGGCATGGGCTGAACATGTCGCAGCGAGGAGAGTTCAATCACAAATAGCGAGGAGCAATTCCCTGTGAAGAAGCCTATATCTAAGATCCGGCGCGCGAGCAAGCGGAGCACGACAAAGACGAAGACAAACAAGAGAGATCCTGAGGAAAATCGGAGCCGGGCATACGTTCGGCAAACTGATATTCCAGGATTCTCACTTGAAGATGCTGTTAGAGTCCCGCGTGCGATTGCGGACAATTTTGGCAAGGACGCGACTAAGCCACTTCGAGTAGCGGAAGCGATGGAATTGGAACCGGGTGGCTTGCTTTTCCGAAGGATGACCGGTGCCGCTGTGGCATACGGTCTCACCGACGGTGCATATAACGCTTCGACGATTTCGCTAACGCCCCTTGGGCGTCGAGTGGTTGCGCCTACCGAGGAGGGTGATGAAAGAGCTGCGTTGCGTGAAGCATGTCTGAAGCCGCGAGTGATTCGGGAGTTTTTAACAAAGTACAACAATTCCAAGTTCCCACAAGATACTATTGCGAAAAACGTACTTGAAGAGATGGGGGTTGGTTCTGATGCTACTGCTCGAACATTCGAATTGTTGAAGAAAAGCGCTGACTTCGTAGGTTTCTTCAGGCGTGTGAAGGACTCGACGTATGTTGACTTGGACAACACTGCAGTTCAGTTCCCAGATCCGCCGCCTGAAACCGCAATGATCGCGGAAGATGACGTGCAAAGTGATGTACGCCAGCTCGCAGACGCCAGTACCCGCCCCCCGCAAAAAGGAGAACCACAGGCGGGTGCTAGAAGAGCAATTTTTATTGCTCATGGAAAGAACAAGCGCCCGCTCGAACAACTTGAAGGGATCCTGAAGCAGTATGGCATCCCATACAAGATTGCCATAAGAGAAGCAAACGCGGGACGACCGATTTCTCAGAAGGTTGCGGACGTCATGAATGAGTGCGGTGCAGCGATTCTGATCTTCACGGCTGATGAGGAGTTGACGGACAAGGACGGCAAGCCGTTGTGGAGACCCAGTGAGAATGTAGTCTTCGAACTCGGTGCGTCATCGTTTCTTTACGACCGCAAGATAATTGTCTTCAAGGAAGATAAGGTGAGCCTCGCAACGAATTACAGCGACATTGGATACATAACATTTGAGCAAGATCGACTTACGGACAAGACGAATGAACTGTTCCGCGAGCTAATCGCCTTCAAGTTAATTAGCATAACTGTTGGTAACTGAGAACTTCGTGTCAGGGTCATGGCTTGCCGAGCCGGGTTAAGTCCGCGCAACCCGGCCGGAATCGGATTCACAAATTGCCCCCCTCCACTTCGCTCCGTCAAAATCTTCGCATCTCGCCATAGTATGGGCAGATAGCTCTCGGATTTGGGATTTGGGATTTTGAATTTGGAATTTTCTAAATTATGAACATCGACCAGTGGACCATCAAGGCGCAGGAAGCGCTGCAGGCCGCACAACAGATCGCGCGTGACGCGCAACAGCAAGCGCTCACGCCGCTGCATTTGCTCGCCGGCATGCTCAAGGACAGCGAAGGCATCGCCAGCGAGATTCTCGCCAAGATCGGCTCGCGTCCCGCCGACACACTGCGTGTGGTTTCTGTCGAGCTGGCCAAACTTCCCGCGGTGACCGGCTCGGTCGGCGCGACGTACCTCGCGCCCGCGACGGCCAAACTCTTCGACGACGCGCTCAAAGAGATGTCCCAACTGCACGACGAATTCCTGTCCGTGGAGCATTTGCTGCTTGGCCTCGCCACGTCCGATGACCCGGCCATCAAGAAACTGTTTGCGGACTTGCGGCTCTCGTACGGCGCGATCCTGCAAGCGATGAAAGACCTGCGCGGCGGGCAGCGTGTCAAAGATCAGGACCCCGAGAGCAAGTACCGCGCGCTCGATAAATATGGCCGCGACCTCTGCGACCTCGCCCGGCGCGGCAAGCTGGATCCCGTAATTGGCCGTGATGAGGAGATTCGCAGAATCCTGCAAGTGCTGTCGCGCCGCACGAAGAACAACCCGGTGCTGATTGGTGAGCCGGGAGTGGGGAAGACCGCGATTGCCGAAGGGCTCGCGCACCGCATCGTCTCCGGCGACGTCCCCGAGCAGCTCAAGCACAAGCGCGTGATTGCGCTCGACCTCGGCGCGCTCGTTGCGGGAGCAAAATTTCGCGGTGACTTCGAGGAGCGGCTCAAGGCTGTACTGAAAGAAGTCACCGACGCGGAAGGCAGCGTGATTCTGTTCATCGACGAGCTGCACAATCTCGTGGGCGCGGGCCGGGCCGAAGGCTCCATGGACGCCTCCAATCTGCTCAAACCCGCGCTGGCGCGCGGCGAATTGCATTGCATCGGCGCGACCACACTGGACGAATATCGCCAGCATATCGAAAAGGACGCCGCGCTCGAACGCCGGTTCCAGCCGGTGACGGTCAGCGAGCCGTCCATCGAAGACATGATTTCGATCATGCGCGGACTGCGCGAGAAATACGAGATTCACCACGGCGTGCGCATCACCGATGCCGCGCTGATCGCCGCCGTCACACTCTCCCACCGCTATATCACAGACCGCTTTCTGCCCGACAAAGCCATTGACCTGATCGATGAGGCCGCGTCCAAGCTGCGGCTGGAAATCGACTCCATGCCCGAAGAGATCGACCAGCTCACGCGAAGGATCCGGCAGCTCGAAATCGAAAAAGTTGGCATCGCCCGCGAAACTGACGACGCCGCGCGCGAACGCAGCAAGAAGATCGACGAGGAGCTTGCCGAGCTCAAGCACACGGAACAGACACTGCGGGTCCACTGGGAGCAGGAGAAGCAGATCATCAAGCGGATCAGCTCGCAAAAGGAGCAGATCGAGGCCGCCAAGCTCGATGAGCAGAAAGCCGAACGCGCCGGAGACCTGGGCCGAGTGTCCGAACTCCGCTATGGCAAACAGCGTGAATTGGCCGCGAAACTGGAGACCGCACGCCATCAACTGGCGGCGCTGCAGAAAGACCGCGCGCTCTTGAAAGAGGAGGTCACGGAAGAGGATATCGCCGATGTGGTTTCCCGCTGGACGCGGATTCCGGTCTCCAAGATGCTTGAAGGCGAGCGCGCCAAACTGCTGCACATCGAGGTGCAACTGCGGAAACGCGTGGTCGGCCAGGATGCGGCGGTCAATGCGGTCGCCGCGGCGATCCGACGCGGACGCTCGGGACTGTCCGATGAGAACAAGCCCATCGGCAGTTTCCTGTTTCTCGGTCCGACGGGTGTCGGCAAGACGGAGCTGTCGCGAGCGCTTTCCGAATTCCTGTTCGACGATGAGACTGCGATGATTCGCATCGACATGTCCGAATATGGCGAACGGCATACGGTCGCCCGCCTGATCGGCGCGCCGCCGGGCTATGTCGGCCACGAAGAGGGCGGCCAGCTCACCGAGGCCGTGCGCCGCCGGCCATACAGCGTCGTACTGCTTGACGAAATCGAGAAGGCCCATCCCGACGTCTGGAACGTGCTGCTGCAGGTGATGGACGATGGTCGCTTGACGGACAGTCAGGGGCGAACCGTCGATTTCAAGAATATCATTCTCGTCATGACTTCAAACCTCGGTTCGGACCTGATCCGCGCGCGCGCCGAGCAGATCGAATCGAGCGAGGCCGTGTATGATGAAGTCAAGCGCGAGGTGCTGGACCTGTTGCGGCATTCGATCCGCCCCGAGTTCTTGAATCGTATCGACGAAATCATCGTGTTCCGGCAATTGGGACGCACGGAACTTGAAGGCATCATCGAGATCCAGCTCGACCGTGTCCGTGAACGGTTGGCCAAGCAGGAGATTGCGCTCGATCTGAGCCCAAGGGCCAAGGCGCGCTTGCTGCGCGAGGGCTTCGACCCCGCCTTTGGCGCCCGCCCACTCAAGCGAGCCATTCAAACACTGTTGCTCAATCCGCTGGCCGAGGAGTTGCTCGCCGGGCATGTCCTGCCCGGCTGCACGGTCGCCGCCGACATCGCTAACGATCAAATGGTATTTCACGTGAAAACACCCGCCGCGGCCAACGCTTGATTATTTGTCGGTTTCTCCGTATCTTAGCCCCGTAACTCCTTCACCAGTCACGGGGCTTTTCGCGAGTGACTCTCGAAACTTTCTTTACGGCACACACCTTTACCATCATTGCCACGCTCGTTCTGCTGGAGGGCCTGCTCTCAGCGGATAATGCGCTCGTGATGGCCGTGATCGTCCGGCCGCTGCCGCAAAATCAGCAGAAAAAAGCGCTCTATTACGGTATTGCCGGAGCGTTCTTCTTCCGCTTCCTGATGCTGCTGACGGCGACCTGGATCATCAAACTCTGGTATCTGCGGCTGGCCGGAGCCCTGTACCTCGGCTGGCTGACCTTTCAGCATTTCCGCCACCGCATGGCCGGACACAAAGATTTCGAGGCAAAGCCCGCCGGCTTCTGGAAGACCGTGCTTGTTCTGAACCTCGTGGACTGTGCCTTCGCCATCGATAGCGTGTTGGCCGCCGTGGGCTTGTCCGACGATCTGGTGATCGTATTCACCGGGGTGGCATTGGGGATTGTCGCCGTGCGCGTCGCGGCTGGCAGCTTCATCAAAGTCCTGGAGAAATGGCCGGCCCTCGAGGACGTGGCCTATGCGTTGATCGGCTGGATTGCGTTGAAGCTGATGATCGAGTCGTATGGGATGTACGTCGGAAACGCCGAAATAGAACTGCCCCACTGGCTCTTCTGGTCGGGCATGGGAATCATCGCCGTCGGTGGAACCGGATATGCCGTCCGCGCGTCCTCAAAGAAGACCAGCGCTCTGCCAAAACGCGAGCCGGAGGCTGCGGAGTGACCCCACCGCAATCTTGAAAATCGCGGCAACCCAAGGTATTATATATAACTGTCGGCCGGGAGTCAGGATTGATTTCCGGCCGATTTTTTTGTATATTTGCAGTTTAGAGTCGTTAGAACCGGTTGATTTGAACCAGTGTGTAGTGTGCTCGGCTGGGCACCGTCGCTTATGGATAGAAAAATCAGGATTTTAGTGGCCAAACCCGGGCTCGACGGGCATGACCGCGGCGCCAAAGTTATGGCGGCGGCCTTCCGCGATGCCGGGATGGAAGTGATCTATACCGGCCTGCGGCAGACCCCCGAGATGA
Source organism: candidate division KSB1 bacterium (assembly GCA_016214895.1). Classification (NCBI taxonomy): domain Bacteria; kingdom Pseudomonadati; species Candidatus Zhuqueibacterota bacterium. The sequence goes on along the minus strand of JACRMR010000023.1, from coordinate 14,920 downwards.
TCGTCGAGGCAGCCCTCCAAGAAGACGTGGACGTGGTTGCCCTGTCCATTCTGTCCGGTGCACACATGACCATCTTCCCCGCCGTGCTCAAGCTGATGCGGGAGCGGGGCATGCTCGATGTGCTGCTCACGGGGGGAGGGATCATTCCCCGGGAAGAGATGGATCAGCTCGAAAAGCTGGGGGTCGGCAAGCTGTTCGGCCCCGGAACGCCAACTCAGGTGCCGATTGTTTACATTCGCGACTGGGTCACGGCCAATCGGCGGGCCGCGGTGTAGCCGGAGCGGAACGGAAGCCTGAAGAACGCACGCGAAAGTTTGCCCAACCGGGCGGACGCCGTGGTCCCCCCGCTGCGCCAGGCCAGTGGAAGAAACAGATTCAGACACTTCGAGTATAGAGTTTCAGAGGCTTATGTCCGGTCACAGTAAATGGGCGACGATCCGTCGCAAGAAAGAGAAGATCGACTCCGCGCGCGGACAAGTATTTACGCGTGTGATTCGAGAAATCACGATCGCTTCACGACTCGGGGGATCGAATGCAGATGCCAATCCGCGTCTGCGGTCCGCGATTGACGCCGCGAAAGCCGTCAACATGCCGGCGGACAACATCGATCGTGCGATCAAGAAGGGCGCCGGTGAGCTCGAAGGACAGGTGCTCGAAGAGATCTTGTACGAGGGGTACGGACCGGGAGGCGTCGCCATCCTGGTGGAATGCGTGACGGACAATCGCAACCGCACGGTGGGCGAAGTCCGGCACTGCTTCTCCAAGCGCAACGCGAGCATGGCCGAAGCCGGTGCCGTGGCGTGGATGTTCGACCGCCGCGGATATATCACGCTGGAAGCCGACGCCGGCACCGAAGACGAGATCATGGAGATCGCCTTGGAAGCGGGAGCGACGGATGTCGAAGGCGACGAGACCATTTGGGAAGTCTATACGGCGCCGGAGGACCTGTACAAGGTCAAGGCCGGAATTGAAGCCAAGGGCAAGCAGACCAGCTCCGCCGAGATCTCGTACATCCCGAAAAACACGGTAAAGGTGGAAGCGGATTCGGCGAAGTCGGTGCTCAATCTGATTGAAGCACTCGAAGACCTCGACGACGCGCAAAACGTCTATTCGAATTTTGAAATCGACGAAGAAGTGATGGAGACGTTGCGCTAAGCGCAGCGATTCACGATGCCGGACTCGCTGGTATTGGGAGTTGACCCCGGATTGGGGACCACGGGCTGGGGAGTTGTGCGGGCCGAAAGCCGACGCTTTGTGTACGTCGATTCCGGCTTTATCCGCACGAACTCCGCGACGCCCGAGGGCGAGCGGTTGACCGAAATTTACAACCAGCTGCAGCAGGTCGCCCAAAAGTATCAAGTGGAAGCGTGCGCCGTCGAGAGCGGATTCGTCGGCCGTGGTCCGCAAGCCGCTCTGAAACTCGGACAGGCACGCGCCGCCGCCGTCCTGGCCGCCGAAAGCCTGAATATTCCCGTCACCGTACTGGCCCCGCGGGAAGTCAAAATGGCCATCACCGGGCGCGGCGGCGCCTCGAAGGGCCAGGTCGCCTATCTGGTCGGCAAAATGCTCTCCCTGGCCTTCGACGAAGGCGAAGAAGATGTGTCCGACGCGCTGGCCGTCGCGATCAGCTCGGTCATGCGGCAACGGGTGCAGGAACGCAAAGCGGCCGTGCGGTGATCGATTTCATCGAGGGGAAGTTAGCCGCGAAAGCTCCTTCGCACGTCGTCATCAATTCCGGCGGCCTGGGCTACAAGGGTATCATCTCGCTGGCCACTTACGATTCACTGCCCGGGGTCGGCGAGCAGGTGCGGCTCTGGACGCATTTGCAGATTCGTGAAGACGAGCACACGCTGTTTGCGTTCGGCTCCCTGGAAGAGCGCTGGCTGTTCGAGCATCTGATTTCCGTGCAGGGCGTCGGCGCCAAACTGGCGATTACCATGCTGTCTTCCGCCAAAGCCGAATCCGTGCGGCAGGCGATCGTCGATGGCGACAGCGGCCGCCTGCAAAGCATCCCGAAAATCGGCGCCAAGACCGCCGAGCGAATCGTGCTCGAACTCAAGAAAAAGCTCGGCAAAGCGGTTCCCGAATTCGCGATGTCCGAGACGCGGACGAGCCAGGGCGACGTCCGCGAGGCCATCGAAGCGCTGACCGCCCTGGGTTTCACGCGGCTCGAGGCTGAACGGGCCGTCGATCTGGCCATCAAGCGCGGCGCGGACGGCGCGGAAGAACTGGTCAAGCATTCCCTGCGGGTCGGCTGATGCCGCGAGTAATTGAGCCGGTCAGACAAGACGAGGATCGCGAACTCGAACAATCGTTGCGGCCCTCTTCGTTCGACGAATTCCTCGGTCAGCCGCGCGTCAAAGAACAGTTGGCCATCTTCTTGCAAGCCGCGAAACAGCGCGGCGAAGCCCTCGATCACGTCTTGCTGTACGGTCCGCCGGGACTCGGCAAGACCACGCTCGCTCACCTCATCGCGCGCGAGATGGGTACCAGTATCAAAGTGACGACCGGTCCCGTGCTCGAACGGCCGGCGGACTTGGCCGGTGTCCTGACGAGTCTGCAGCCCGGCGACGTCCTGTTCATTGACGAAATCCATCGCCTGAGTTCCGTCGTCGAAGAGTACCTGTATCCGGCCATGGAAGACTTCAAGCTGGATATTCTGATCGACAAGGGGCCCGGCGCGCGCACGCTGCAATTGCAGTTGAGCAAATTCACGCTGGTGGGGGCTACCACGCGGGCCGGTCTGTTGACCGGGCCGATGCGGTCGCGATTCGGAGTGAACCTGCGGCTCGACTATTACGACCCCGAAGAGCTGGGCGGAATTCTGCATCGGTCGGCGAAGTTGCTCGCGACGCACTGCGACGAAGAGGGGATCGCGGAGATCTCGTCGCGGTCCCGCGGTACGCCGCGCGTGGCGAATCGCTTGCTGCGGCGTGTGCGTGACGTCGCGCAGGTCCGCGGCGAAGGCCGCGTATCGGCGGCAATCGCACGGGACGCCTTGCACTTACTGGAGATTGATCAATACGGCTTGGATGACCTCGACAAGCGGCTCATGACCGCGCTGCTGGAGAAGTTCCGCGGCGGACCGGTGGGGCTGGGGACGCTCGCGGTCACGGTCGGCGAAGACGAAGGCACGCTCGAAGAAATCTGCGAGCCGTACCTGATTCGCGAAGGATTCTTACAACGCACGCCGCGCGGCCGCGTCGCCACCGCGCGTGCCTATGAACATTTCGGAATTCAGCCGCCTATGACCCAGCAGTCGAAGTTTTTTTAGTACGGTCCTGTGGGGTAGTCTCACCTTAGAATTGTAGTACCAACCATGCCCATTACCTCAGCGGTCTATCAACCGCGCGGCGTGCAAACCACGCCCCGGTTGTCCGATTTCAAATATTCGCTTCCGGAGAAACTGATCGCCCAGGAACCGCTGGCGAAGCGCGACCAATCCCGGCTGCTGATCGTGGATCGCGACTCGCGGACGTTCCGCGACGCGCAGTTCTCCGACGTCGTCGATTTCTTCGGACCCCATGACGTCATGGTCGTGAACGAGACCCGGGTATTTCCGGCGCGGCTGAAAGGATACAAGGAAAAGACCGAAGCGGAAATCGAGGTCTTCCTGCTGCGGCGCCTGACGGAGGAGTTGTGGGAGGTCCTGGTCAAGCCCGCGCGCAAGGTGCGAACCGGAAACAGCATCACGATCGGCGACGCGATCACCTGCGAGGTCATTGACAATACGACGTCGGGCGGGCGCGTCGTGCGCTTCCACTACGATGGCGATTTTAACGCGCTGGTGGAAAAATTCGGCCAGCCGCCGCTGCCCCCGTATATCCGGCGCGAACCCCGACCCGAAGACCGCGAGCGCTACCAAACCATTTTCGCGCGCGTCTCCGGCGCCGTCGCCGCGCCGACCGCGGGCATGCACTTCTCACCGGAACTGGTCGATAAAGCCCGCGCCAAAGGTGTGCAGGTCGTGCCCCTGATCCTGCACGTCGGCCTCGGCACGTTTCGGCCCGTGCAAGTCGAAGACCTGTCGCGCCACCGCATGGACTCGGAGTACTATGAAGTGAATGCGCATGCCGTGGACGTCATTAACGGCGCGATCGAGAAAGGCGGACGGATCTATTCCGTCGGAACTTCCGTCACGCGTACGCTCGAAACCGTGGCCAATTTTAACGGCGGCGTCAAGATCGCCCGCGGCTGGACCGACAAATTCATCTATCCGCCGTATCATTTCAAGGTGGTCGATCGACTCGTGACCAATTTCCACCTGCCGGGATCGACGTTGCTCATGCTGGTGTGCGCGTTCGCGGATCAGGACCTGATCATGAAAGCGTACCGGCACGCCGTGCGCGAAAAATATCGGTTCTACAGTTACGGCGACGCGATGCTCATCACTTGAAATTCGCGCTGCTGGTTCCGGCCGCCGGAAGCGGATCTCGCTTGGGCAGCGAACTGCCGAAGGCGCTGGTGGACCTCGGCGGCGAAGCCATGGTCGTGCGGGCGATCCGCCCCTTTCTGGACTGCGAAGAATGCCGAAAGATCGTGGTGGCCGCGCCGGCCGACCTCATCCCGGATGTGCAGCAGGTGTTGCAGCCGCTGTGGGCGACCTGTGAGCTCAGCGTGGTGGCCGGAGGGGCCACGCGACAGGATTCAGTCGGATTCGCCCTCGATGCGGTCGGCGATCGCGACATTGATGCCGTGCTGATTCATGACGCCGCGCGACCCCTGATCACCGTGGAGACCATCCGGCGTGTGTTCGACGCGCTGAAACACGGCGCGGATGCGGTCCTGCCCGGCGTCGAGGTGTCGGATACGCTCAAGGCCGTCGCCGGGATGCCGCCGATCGTGCGCGAAACGATCCCCCGCAAGGGCCTGTACGCGGTACAGACGCCGCAGGGACTCCGCATCGCCGTCGCGCGCGAAGCATTTCGACGGGCTCGCGCCGAGGGCCTTCAGTGTACCGATGACGTCGCGCTGGTCGAACAGTTCGGACTGGGCCGGGTGCAAATTTGCGAAGGCGATTCCGGAAATTTCAAAATCACGACGCCCGCCGACCTGCGGCTGGCGCGCCTGCTGGTCGCCGCGCGGTGACTCCCCCGCCCGCTCCCGCCGTCAACACGTTGTTCCATTCCGGGGTTCGATGCGGATGCAACCGATGAACCCTTTTTTGTTCCACCGCAGAAACTCCGTTCATGGGCTTGCGAATCGGAATCGGCGTTGATGCGCACCGCAGAGTCAGCGGGCGCAAACTCGTGCTCGGCGGCGTCGAGCTGCCGGCCGAGTTCGGGCTCGCGGCGCATTCCGACGGCGACGTCATTGCCCACGCCATCCTCGACGCCCTGTTCGGCGCGGCCGCGCTGGGAGACAAAGGACGGTTCTTCCCGCCGACGGATCCCGCCTATCACAATATCTCATCACTCGTCTTGCTGCAGGAATGCCGGAAGACCCTCGCGGACTATGACTTCGAGATCGAAAACATCGATGTCAGCGTCATGTGCGAAGAGCCACAGCTCGCACCGTACGTGCCGGAGATGGTCCGGCAATTGGGGCTGGCGCTGGCCCTCGACGAACGGCGGATCAGTGTGAAAGGAACCACGCTCGAGCGCATGGGTTTCACCGGTCGAAACGAAGGCATCGCCGCGCTGGCCGTGGCCCTCGTCAAGGGCCTGGAGTAGATGAGCGAGGTCCGCACACGATTCGCGCCGAGTCCGACCGGCTACCTGCACGTCGGCGGCCTGCGCTCCGCGCTGTACAACTATCTCTTCGCAAAACAGCAGGGCGGGGTCGTCCTGCTGCGAATCGAGGATACCGATCAGTCGCGCGAGGTAAAAGGCGCGGTCGAAAATCTGCTCGCGGCCTTCCACTGGCTCGGCTTGGAGTTTGACGAAGGTCCGCATGTGGGCGGCGCTTGCGGACCCTACGTGCAATCACAGCGACTGACGCTCTACCGCGAGCACGTGAAGCGGCTCGCCGACGCCAATCACGCCTATCCCTGCTTCTGCGCTCCGGCGACGCTCGACGAAATGCGCGCGGCGCAAGGCGCGCGCGGCGAACCGCCGATGTATGACCGGCGCTGCAAGTCGATTTCGCCCGCTGACGCCCGGCGACGAATCGAGCGCGGCGAGGCGCATGTCTGGCGAATGGCGGTACCGGGCGGACAAATTGTGCGCGTACATGATCTGGTGCGGGGCGACGTCGAATTCGCCACCGATACGGTCGATGACCAGGTGCTGCTCAAAAGCGACGGCTTTCCGACCTATCACCTCGCCAACGTCGTCGATGACCATTACATGCGAATCAGCCACGTGATTCGCGGCGAAGAATGGCTGCCATCGGCGCCCAAGCACGCGCTGCTCTATGCGTGCTTCGGCTGGGAGCGACCGCGGTTCGCGCACCTCCCGCTGCTGCTGAATCCCGATCGCAGCAAGATGTCCAAACGCGGCGGCGATGTCGCCGTCGAGGATTATCGCCGCAACGGGATCCTGCCGGCGGCATTGATCAATTTCGTGGCGCTCTTGGGCTGGCATCCGCAGGATGAGCGCGAAATCTTCAGCGTGGATGAGCTCGTGAAAGAATTCTCGCTGGAGCGCGTAAACAAGGCGGGCGCGATCTTCGACGGTGCCAAACTGCGGTGGATGAATGCCGAGTATATCAAGCGCGAGTCTGAGCACGACCTGTACGCGCACGTGGCGGCATTGCTGACGGAGCAAATTGAGATTTGTGGTGAGTCACGCGTGCGCTATGCCGTCGCCACCCTGCGCGGCGGGACGGAAGTCTATGGCGATTTGGCCGACCGAATTCGCGCGACACTCGGACCGCGTAGCGCGGACGATCCGGAATCCATCGCCTTGCTCGCCAATGCGGAGGCGCGAAAGCTCGTGACGGAGTTTCAGCGCAGAATGAGCGAAATCCCGCCGGAAATCTGGAACGACTTTCCGGCACTGGAAGCGGCGTTCAAAGCTGCGGCCAACGATAGCGGACAGGCCGTCGGCTTGAAGGGGAAGTCACTCTGGCAAACCGTGCGAGCCGCCTTGACCGGACAGCTGCACGGCCCGGAGCTGGCAAAGCTGGTGGGCATTTGGGGGCGCGCGCGGGTAATGGCCGAGCTCGAAAATGCCGCTTCGGCAACTACGGCGGTGAGTTCATGAAGTTGCTGGTGTTTTGCGGCGGTGACTCGGCGGAACGAATTGTATCTTTGGCTTCCGGCGACGCGGTTGCCGGATGGCTCGCCGAGGCGGGACACTGCGTGCTAAAATATGATCCGGCCCGACCGGGCGTGACGCATACGCCGTCCGAGAAACTTGCGCCGCCGCAGATCGGCACGCTGCCGCCGCTGCCGCGGAATACCGACGGGTTCGATGCACGTACGGTGCGCGGAATTCTCGACCTCATCGAGCACGAACGGGCGGAGTTCGTCTTTCCGATTCTGCACGGCGGCTGGGGAGAAGACGGCACGCTGCAAGCCCTGTTGGATTGGGTGAATGTGCCCTACGCGTGCTCCGGGGCGCTGGCGAGCGCGATGGCGATGAACAAGCAAGCCGGTCGAGTGGCGATGGCCGCGGCAGCAGTGCCCATTGCCAAGGGATTTGTCGTCGGCGCCGCCGAAATGCGCGAGACGGCCGGTGTCGTAAAGCGAGCGCAGCGCGAAATCGGCTTGCCCGTAATCATCAAGCCGCTCTGCAGCGGCTCGGCGGTGGGCGTCTCCGTAGTGCGAACGGAGCACGACGTAGAGCCGGCGTTGCTGCAAATCGCCGCCCAAGGGGATGTCGCGCTGGTCGAAACTTATTTTTCAGGCCGCGAATTGACGGCGACCGTCGTCAACGGGGAAGCATACCCGCTGATCGAGATTCGCCCCCACGAAGGCTTCTACGACTACGCCAACAAGTACACGGCGGGCCGCACGGACTATCTCTGCCCGGCACCCGTCACCGAGCCGGTCGCGGCGGCCATTCGGGATGCCGCCGTGCGGGCCTTCAATGCCATCGGATGCCGCGGGGTCGTGCGCGTCGATTTCCTGCTCAACGAACGCGATGAATTCATCTGTCTTGAAGTCAATACGCTGCCGGGAATGACCGGGACTTCGCTGGTCCCCAAGTCGGCGGCGGCCCGCGGTGAGTCGCCGGCGGAGCTTATGCAGAAGGTCGTGCGGGCGTCACTGCGGAAATCGGCGGCGCCCGCGTGACGTCGGAGAGCGGCGGCGGCAGCGGCAGCACGGAGTTTCGCGGCCGGGAGTCGGGTGAAGCGGACGAACGCTTCATGCGCATCGCGCTGCGCGAAGCCGCACGGGGCGCCGGTCTCGTCAGTCCAAATCCGCTCGTAGGTGCCGTGGCCGTCAAGGACGGAAAGCTCCTGGCGCGGGCGTATCATGTGGGCTATGGAGACGCGCACGCGGAGGTCGAGTTGCTGGGAAAACTTTCCGCGAACTTGGCACGCGATGCGACCGTCTATGTCAACCTTGAACCCTGCTGCCATGTGGGCAAGACGGCGCCCTGCACTGAGGCCTTGATTCGCGCGGGCGTGCGGCGAGTGGTCATCGGCCACGAAGACCCGAATCCACTGGTGTCGGGGAACGGAATTGCCGCCCTGCGCGCGGCGGGAATCCAGGTTGCAGTCGGCGTGATGGAACGGGAGGCGCGCCGCATCAACGCCCCGTTCCTGACCTACATCACGCGCGGCAGGCCGTGGCTGCTCATGAAGGTGGGCCAGTCCCTCGACGGCCGAATCGCGCTGGCCAACGGCCAGTCGCGTTGGATTACCGGCGTCGCGGCGCGGACGGAAGTGCACAAGCTGCGCGCCACACTGGACGCGGTTATCGTGGGATCGCAGACCGTGCTGGACGACGATCCCGAACTCACCGTGCGGCACGTGGCCGGTCGCGATCCGCTCCGTATTGTGCTGGACTCGCGCTTGCGAATCTCGCCCGGGTCGAGAGTCTTTAAGCAGTCCCAGCCCGCGCGCACGTGGGTGATGACAACTGAATCCTCGCTGGGCGAGCGTGGCGGCAGCTTCGCGGATACCGGCGCGACCCTGTTTGGGTGCGCGGCGAATCCCGATGGCCGATTGGACCTGACCGGGGCCATGCGCACGCTGGCGCAACACGGAATCACGTCGGCCCTCGTGGAAGGCGGCGGGACCCTGCATGCCTCGCTCATTCGCGAGGGGCTCTTCGACAAGTTCATCGTGGCCATCGCGCCGCTCCTGCTCGGCGGTGACGGGCGACCGGCGGTGGGAGATTTGGGATTGACCAAGCTGGATAACGCCCCGCGTTTTGTGGTGGGCCGCTGCCGCCGACTGGGGCACGATATATGGTTGGAGTTTGAACGCGATGTTTACGGGAATCGTTGAAGCAACGGGCCGGATCGCGGAGATCCGCGTCACCGCCGGGGGCAAAAACCTGCGGATTGAAGCGCCGGGCGTGGTCACGCTGCTCCCGCTCGGAGGCAGCATCGCCGTGAACGGCTGCTGTGTCACGTCAACGGAATCCGACGGACGCGCATTCCGCTGCGACTTGATGCGGCTCACGCTGGACCGCACGAATCTCGGCGGGCTCGAGGTCGGCGACATCGTCAATCTCGAACGACCGTTGCGACTCGGCGACGAACTCGGCGGGCACATTGTCCAAGGCCACGTCGAAGGCGTCGCCACCGTGGTCAAGGTCCTGGACACCGTGGAGGACCGACGCATCACGCTACGGCTGCCGCCGCAGCTCAGCAAATATGTGATCCAAACCGGATCGATCGCGCTGGACGGCGTCTCCATGACCGCGGCCGATATCGAAGGCGATGTCCTGACGGTCGGAGTGATTCCGCATACCTGGGATGCGACAAATTTTTCGCGTTGGCGATCGGGAACCCGTGTGAATATCGAGACCGATTTGCTCGCGAAACACATCGAAAAGCTGCTGGCGTCCGGCGCGGCGCCCGTGGGGCTACGCGGCGCGAGTGCCGTGGCGAAAGCGGGGAGTGACGATTGAAGATACTGGACTCGATTCGCGATGGGCTGAATGAGATCGCCGCGGGCAAGATGGTAATTGTCGTCGATGACGAAGATCGCGAGAATGAAGGCGATTTGATCATGGCGACACAATTTGTCACTCCCGATTCGGTCAACTTCATGGCCAAGCACGGACGCGGAATGATCTGCGTCTGCGTGACGGACGAACGCGCCGACGAACTGAATCTGCACCCGATGGTCGCGCAGAATACCTCCCTGCGCGGAACCGGCTTCACGGTTTCGATCGACTATCTGCACGGCACGACCACGGGCATTTCGGCCTACGACCGCGCCAAGACGCTGAAAGCCGTGGTGGACCCGCGGACCAAACCGGAAGATTTCGCCCGACCCGGACATATTCACCCGCTGCGCGCGCGCGCCGGCGGCGTGCTCGAACGAACCGGCCAGACCGAAGCCTCCGTCGATCTGGCGCGACTCGCGGGCGCCTATCCCTCCGGTACGCTCTGCGAAATCATGCGCGACGACGGCACCATGATGCGCCGCCCCGAACTGCGACAGTTTGCCGACCGGTACGGTCTGAAACTGGTCTCCGTGGCCGATCTCATCCGCTATCGAACGGAACGCGAGCGGTTCGTCGAAGAGCGCGTGCACGTATACTTCCCGACGGCCCACGGCACCTTTACGCTCGTGCACTTTGAAGATGTGTACGCGGGCAAAGACCACCTCGCGATTGTCAAAGGCGAGCTTCCGCTGAAACCGTCAGCGCTCGTGCGCGTGCACTCGGAGTGCCTGACCGGGGATGTGTTCGGGAGCGCGAGATGCGATTGCGGCGCGCAGTTGGTCGCAGCCATGAGCGCCATTGAACGCGAAGGGGCGGGCGCGGTGATCTACCTGCGGCAGGAGGGACGCGGAATCGGACTTGGTCCGAAGCTCTTGGCCTACAAGCTGCAAGATGAAGGCCTGGATACCGTCGAAGCGAATCTCAAACTCGGGTTCAAGGCCGACCTGCGGAGCTACGGCGCCGCATCGCAAATCCTGCGCGCCTTGGGGACAACAACCGTGAGGCTGATGACGAACAACCCGAAAAAGGTCGAAGAATTGGAAGCCCACGGTGTGCGGGTCACGGAACGCGTGCCGCTGGTCGTAAACGCCACGGACATCAATCGTCAGTATTTGCTGACCAAGCGCGATAAGATGGGACATCTGATTCATTTCGATTCTTAGCGTGAGAAAGGCCGGGGGATGAGGCCGTATCTGCTACTTACTCTGCTGCTCGTGCTGGCGTGCCGGGACAAGGGAACCGGTGACGACACCAGCAGCGGCATGATCCGACCGCCGGCGGGGCTTGCCATTTGCTCCCCGGCGGGCTTGCTCTACAGCTTTGACACGCGCGACGGTGACGTGCATTACCTGACGGAAGTCGGTGGCTCTTCCGCCACGGACGTCATGGTCAATTTCGGCGGCGACCGGTTGTTCGTGACGGACGCCGGAGCCGATCGGATTCTGATCTACCGCTTGCCCGATCTGCCGCTACTCTCAAGCTTCACCGTCGGCGGGATTCCGCTCGACCTGGAGCTGGACCGCGCCGGTGCGCACGCGTTTGTGCTCACTCGCAATGGACTGATCTGGGACTACGCAATCGCCCACGCCACCTACGACTCGATCGACGTGAGCACCGATGCGCGAAGCATGAGCATGGTGCCGCCGGATCTTGTCCGCCTGTGGGTAACGTGTCCCAGAGATTCCGCCGTGTACGAAGTGGATTTGCTGGCTCGGCGAATCACGGACACCTTGCGATTTGATCGCCGGCCGTACGATGTGTGCTTTCAATCCGACGGCTCCGTCGGCTTCGTCAATACCGCCACGGCCGTCCATCTCTTCGCGGTCGAGACCATGGAGCTGATTGACAGCTACACGACCTCCGGCGGGACGCGGGATATCGCGGTCAGCCCGAACAATCGCTGGCTGGCGGCCGCGGATTCCGTGGACGGTACCGTCCGCGTCTGGGACTTGACCACGGGCGAGCGACGCGACTATCATGCCGGAGCCTCGGCGGGCATCCCGCGCTTCGAGCGCAGCGCGGAGCACCTGTTCGTGGCCTCGCTGGCCACCGACGAAATCCTGCGCTTCTCCCTGACCGACACCGCGCAAACTCAAATTGACACGATGAAATTCCCGCGCTATCTGGCCGCCTTCACGCTCTGGGAGGAGCACGACTGAAGCTGGTGCTGCAACGCGTCTCCAGCGCGGCCGTCGATGTGGACGGCCGGCGCGTCGGCGAAATCGGACCGGGTCTGCTCGTGCTGCTGGGGGTCGAGCAAGGCGATACGGAAACGGAGTTGGAGTGGTGCGCACAGAAAACCGCGGGCATGCGCATCTTCCCCGATGACGATCACAAGCTGAACCGTAGTGTGATCGAAGCGGGGGGGAGCGTCCTGGTCATCAGCCAGTTTACCTTGCTCGGAGATGTGCAGCGCGGCCGCAGACCGAGCTTCGTCCGGGCCGCCCCGCCGGAGTTCGCCAATCCGCTGTACGAGCGCTTTTGCGCACGACTGCGCGAGATGGGGCTGAGCGTCGCCACCGGTATTTTCGCCGCCAAAATGTCGGTGGCGTTGGTCAACGAAGGACCCGTAACGATCATCGTTGAACGCCCGCCCGGTGGCGCGCCGGAGCTTGAATAGTGAAAAACCCCGCGATTTGGCGGGGTTTTCTTTTGGGAGCCGGAGCGAACTATGCGGGCACCGCTCGCGGAGCGCGCGGCGTGGAGCGAATCACTATGCGCAGCGCTTCGACCAGCACAAAAATCGCCAGCACCAGCAGCACGAGCGCCACCCACGGCACCGGATCGGCAGTCATGCTCCACGCGCCGTACTGATCTGAAAACCCCGCGCGGATGAACCGCAGCAGCGCCCATGAACTCATCAGATACATGAACACGGCGGGCAACCCGGTGACGTACCACACCCACCGGGCGCGGGATTCCGAATGCAGCCACACCGTGACGCCGATCAGCGAGAGCGCCGCCAGCAGCTGATTGCTCGCGCCGAACAGCGGCCAGAAGACGCGCCAGGCCGGAACGGGATTGCCCGCGGCGTCGAGCAATGTCTGCGTCACGAAAAACAGCGGCGTGACCGATGTCAGTGCCGTAGCGAACCAGCGGCCGAACGTGCCGTGCCAGCCCGTCAGTTCCTGTACGATGTAACGACCGAGGCGCGTGCATACATCCAGCGTGTCGTACACAAACGTCGTGAACGCGAGCAGACCAAACGCAATGCCGAAGGATACCGGAATGCCGATCGTGTTCAGGAATCCCGCCATGCCCTGCGCATAGAGGAAGTTCGGCTTCCCTTGCAGAGCGGCCGCCGCGCTCTGCGAGAGCATCATTACGCACGAGAGTGAGACCACGGCAACAAATCCTTCGAGCAGCATCGCGCCATAACCGATCAGCTTCGCGTCGGATTGCTTGCAGAGCTGCTTGGCCGTCGTGCCGCTGGCGATCAGACTGTGAAAACCGGAGCACGCGCCGCAGGCCACGGTGATGAAGAGCAGCGGAAAGAGCGGAAACGCTTCGCCGCGCTGCGACATGAACGTCCAATCGGTGAAAGCAGGATAGCTCACCGTGTTGCCGCCGAACAGCAGGCCGACGGCGCTCCCCGCGAGTGCGACGTACAGGAAATAGCCGCCAAGATGGCCGCGCGGTTGCAATAGAAACCACATCGGCACAAGCGACGCGACAAAACAGTAGCCGAGCAAGCCCACGTTCCAAATGCGCTGCGCGTCGCCGTCGGTCGTGCCCAGCAGCGCCGCCAGCTCGAGCGGGATGTATTGCCCGACCCAGATCGCCACGCCGACCAGCGGCAGAAAGATCGCCGTGGCCCAATTCAAGCTGAGCTTGCTGAAGCGGAGCAGCAGACCCATCATGATCGGCAGCGCCAGATAGAGCAGGGAGGAGGTCGCGATGCCGCCGCCCGTGATCACCGTCCCGTTCTCCAGCGTCTGCCTGCCCACGAACGAAGCGCCCACAATGTCCGTGAACGCGACGATAATATAGACGAGCGCGATCCAGACGAAGGTGAGAAAGAGCAGATAGGTCCGCTGCGACATGCGTTCCTTCACGACCTCCGCAATGGAGCGCGCGCGATGCCGCAGCGAGGCCACCAGCGCGGTCAGGTCATGCACGCCGCCGATGAAGATCGAACCGACGATGATCCAGAGCAGCGCGGGCAGCCAACCGAACATCACCCCCGCGAGAATCGGCCCGACAATCGGTCCCGCCGCCGCAATCGCCGAGAAGTGTTGACTGAGCAGGAACTTTCTTTCGATGGGCGAGAAGTCCACGTCATCGCGCAGCGCGACGGCGGGTGTGGGTTCGTCGTCGCGAATCCGCAGCCATTTCACCAGCGCGCCGCCGTACCAGCGGTACGCCAGCACGAAAATCACGGCCGCGGCAAGCACGATAGGAAGCAGAGGCATGGGAAGAAAGGATCAAGGAACAAGGAACAATACAATAAGCTACTTCGCGGCGGCACGTCTCTTGAGCGTTGACGTGCCCCGCTCTTCTTCGCCCCGCCGGTATCGGCGAGTCGGCCCTCCCCCCACATCCTGTGGGGGGCCGGGGGGGTGCGCGTCTTCGCGCATCGGGAGCTCCCTGCCGGAATCGGTGGGTCGGCTCTCCCCCCACATCCCGTGGGGGGCCGGGGCGGTGCGCGTCTTCGCGCATCGGGAACTCCTCGCCGAGCAGGGACTGTGTCCCTGCCGGAATCTCGCTCCGGTCGTCAACCAGACCAGAGTCCGCCACACGGCAGGTGCGTCAATTCCTGCACATCACGGGCCGTATCTCCCGTAGGGGCGGGTCCACGACCCGACCTCTGAACCGCACCGCATGTCGGGAAGCGAGCCGTCAGCAAGTCCTCCCGAGCGGGGCACATGCCGACACATAACGCCGCGTGGAAAAAAGCCCCTCTCAGCG